>NZ_CASGGV010000064.1:0-8341 GCF_949319125.1 Frankia sp. Hr75.2
TCCATCTCTGCACAGCACGGTCGGGTCGGCCGCCCCGCGCGGCATGTGGAAGGTCACGCTATGGAGGTTCGCATTGGTGCTGGTCGCCGCGATGCCCGATCTGGCCAAATGCCCAGATCACACCGATGGTCGCGGTGACCAGTGCACCCAACCAGCACTAATGCGAACCTGAACCTGCAGGTCACCGGCCCGACGCTGTCCATCGAGCCCGCCCACGCGAAGATTCGGCGTGCTGGCTATGCCGGCAATATGAACGCCAGGAGCTCCTGAGCTCTCTGCCCGCGTCGACGAGGACCGAACCCTGGACGCGACGGGGACTGGGAGATCCTTGGCCTCGGGGTCGTGGTGAGCGATGGTCGGCCCGTCCAGGGTCATCGCCTCCAACACGCCATCCGGCCCGCCGACGCCGCCGGGCGCGACGGCCAGGAGGCCGGCGGGCGGGATGGGGCCCCGGTCGAGGTGGACCTTGAGGCGCCGGAGCTGCCGGCCAGGCTGGACGAGCTGCGACGCCGGTGGGACGCGCCCGCCGGGGCCGCCCGGGTGCGCCGCCGTTGCGGCTTGTGCTGGTGGGCCGGCCAGCACGGTTCGGGCTGGCGCGGTCCTCGATCGGGCGGGGGCGCCAAGCCTCATGTAAAGAGTTCTAGACATGAGGTCAAAGATTCATTACCTTTGGGGTGTCAAAGATTTTGGACATCGAGGGGTCGAGGCATGACACACGAGCAGAAGCGGGCGTGGATCAGACTCGTCGTCGCCGTGGTTGCCTACGCCGCCTACGCGGTCGTCATCGTGGGACGGGCCGACGGACGCCCGTTGCCTGACGTGCCGTACGTCGCGACGCTGCTGTGGAGCGTCGGTGCGGCCATCGCCGCGTCGATCGTGGTGGAGATCGCGATTGGCGTGACGAACCCGAAGGCATCCCGCGTTGTGGACGAACGCGACCGGGAGATCGGGCGGCTGGGTGAGCACGTTGCTCAGTCGTTCGTGGTCATCGGTGCGGTCGCGGCGATGATCATGGCGATGGTCGAATGGGACACCTTCTGGATCGCCAACGTGATCTACCTCTGCTTCGTGCTGTCGGCCATCCTCGGCGGCATTACCAAGGTCATCCTGTACAGCAGGAGCATCCCGCAATGGTGAAGCCGACCCGCGTGACGAACCGCATCCGTGCGTTGCGCTTCGCCAACGGCGAGATGACGCAGGCCGAACTTGCCGAGCGTCTCGGCATGACCCGGCAGACGGTCATCGCCATCGAGCAGGGCCGGTACTCGCCGTCCCTCGAGACCGCATTCCGGATCGCCCACGTGTTCGGCGTCCGACTCGACGACGTGTTCCAGTACCCGGATCCGCAGGAGGAGCCATGATGAAGGCCATCGTTCAGGACGTATACGGACCGCCTGACGTGCTCACGCTGCGGGAGGTCGACAGACCCGCGATCGGCGACCACGAGGTGCTCGTGCAGGTGCATGCCGCCGGTGTTGATCCGGGCGTTTGGATCTTCATGGCTGGCCGGCCGTATGCTGTGCGTCTGGCGACCGGGCTGCGTAAGCCCAGGGCCGCGGTGCGGGGCCGGGCCTTCGCTGGTGTGGTCGCGGTGGTCGGTGCCCACGTGACCCGGTTCAGACCAGGGGACGAGGTATACGGGACGACCCCTCGCGGCACGTACGCCGAATACACAGCGGCGCGGGAGGACCGGCTGGCCCCCAGGCCCGCGAATGTGACGTTCGAACAGGCTGCGGCAGTGCCCATCTCCGCGCAGACCGCGTTGCAGGCCGTACGCGACCGCTGCGGCGTCCGGCTGGGACAGCGGGTCATGGTGATCGGCGCGGCGGGCGGCGTCGGGTCGTACGCGGTGCAGCTTGCCAAGGCGTACGGCGCGACGGTGACCGGCGTGTGCAGCGAGGCGCGGGCGGACCTGGTGCGCGCCATCGGCGCCGAGGACATCATCGACTACGCGCGCCAGGAGATCGACTGCCACGGCCCGGTGTACGACGTGGTCATCGACACCGCCGGGGACCGCCCGGTATCGCTGATGCGGCGCGCCCTGACGCCCCGCGGGACGCTGGCAATCATCGGCGGTAGCTACCGCAGGGGCCGGCTGCTCGGCGGCTACAGCCGGCAGATGCTGCGCGTGCCGCTGCTGTCGATGTTCGTGGGCCAGCGGCTGCGCAACGTCACCGCGACCGAGCGCGCCACGGACCTCACGGAACTCGCCCGGCTCATCGAGTCCGGCGCGGTCACCCCGATCGTCGATCGCGCCTATCCCCTGGCCGAGGTGCCCGATGCGATCCGCCACCTCACCGACGGGCACCCCGCCGGGAAGCTCGTCGTCACCGTCGCGTAGGCCCCTGTCCGCCACGGTGGTGCAGACGGATGTTGACTTCACCCAGGCCGCCGGCCAGTTCGGCGCGTGGGAAGGGCCCCCAGGCATGACCTTCGGCAGGCGCGGCAAGCCGTTCTACCAGTCAGGCCCATATGACAACCCCCGGAAGGTCATCGAAACCCTGGAGCGCACGGTCGGCCCGCCGCCCGCCTTCGACTACCTCGTCGCCAGCAGAGCGTGACAACCACGTAGCCAGTCCGGGCGCCGATACGCGCTCGTCTGCCGCATGCCGGTCGTTCACCGTCGCGGGAAGCCTCGGGTCATAGGCGGGGCGTGGGGGGCGAGCGTCTCGACCCGGCCGCATGAGATCCACCGACCCGGCCGGCTTGTCGGACTCCGCCGCGGCCGATACCGGCGCTGCCGGTGGGCGTGACATTTCGCGGGATCTGAAAGTAGGCACGACCTCATCTGTCGCGAGAGGGGGCCGTCCACGGCACGCGTTGATAAGGGGTTGAGCCTCGTTCGCGGCCGGCCACTCGGTGCCCAGCCCACGCTCCGAAGATCTAACCGTGTTCCACGATGGCCAATCCCAAATGGGGGTCTCTGCTTGTCTGCATGTTCGGATGGTTCCGCTCCTGACGGACCTTGGTGTCGGGGTGGGTCGTAGGGTCAGTGGGCATGGCCGTGGCGCAGGATGTGGACGGAGTAACGGACGGGTCATCCGGGGCGGACGGGCTGACCGTTCGCTTGACGGCGTGGGAGGCCCAAGCCAACGCGCTCGCGGTCCTCCAGCTGTGTGCGACCGGCAAGCTGCGGTGCAGTGAGAAGACACAGCGGCCGGGTGCGGCCACCGTCACGGCGGTCGCCGGAGTGTTGCTCCGCGGCGATTTCTATCTCACCGAGCCGATCGCGGCGTTCGCCTGGCCGCTGTTGCTGCAGGCCGGTGGGCTGGCAGAGGTTAGCGGGGGACGTCTGGTGCTGACAGCGCGGGGCCGGTCGGTGCTGGCCAAGCCGGCGGCGGAGACCATCCGGCAGTTGTGGAGGCGCTGGGTCGGCCATGCGGTCCTCGACGAGATGAGCCGGATCGAGACGATCAAGGGTCAGCGGTCCGCCCGGGCGCTGACCGCGGCAGGTCCCCGGCGCAAGGCCGTTGCCGAGGCGCTCGCGGCCTGCCCGCCAGGCGAGTGGGTGGCGGTGGACATGCTTTTCACCCGGATACGGCGTGGAGGACCGCCGTTCACCGTCGCACGTGACGTCTGGAAGCTGTACATCGAAGATCCGCAGTACGGCAGCCTGGGATATGATGGGTTCCACGACTGGCCGCTGCTGGAGGGTCGGTATCTGCTGTGTCTGTTGTTCGAGTACGCGGGCGCGCTTGGCCTGTTTGATCTCACCTACGGCGATCCGGTTGATGCCCGTGACGATTTCCGCGAGAACTGGGGCGCTGACGACCTGGACTTCCTCAGCCGGTACGACGGTTTGCGCGCCGTGCGGATGAACGCCCTCGGCGCCTATGCGTTCGGCCTGGCTGACCGGTACGAGCCCGAGGGGGACAGTACCGCAGCCGGTCCAGCGCTCAAGATCCTGCCGAACCTGGACATCGTCATCACCGGTGAGGTCCAACCGGCCGACGAACTCCTCCTGAGCGTTTACGGGCAGCGCACCTCCGATCGCATCTGGTCCCTGACCATCAAGTCGTTGATGGCCGCGATCGACGCGGGTAGGCCAGTCGAGGAGCTGCGGCGGTTCCTGGCCGACCGCGCGGACCACGAGCTACCGGCCACCGTTGCCAAGCTCTTCGAGGACGTCACTGCCCGCGCCGGCCAACTGCGGGATCTCGGGTTGGCACGAGTGGTCGAATGTGTCGACCCGGCGGTGGCCGCCCTCATCGCTAACGACCGCAAACTCCGCCGACTCTGCACCCTGGTGGGCGATCGTCACATCGCTGTACCCTTGCAACACGAGGCCGATTTCCGCGCAGCCCTGCGGAAGCTGGGATACGCCATACCTTCCTCGCCGGGGGCGTAGCACCGTCGAGATTCCGCGGCACGACCGGCATCGGATGCCCGGGTACAGCACTTTCCTGTATACCGGACATGACGAATCGAGACGGAGAGGCTTCGCGGGAGCTGTTCACCCGCCGCTGAGACCGCGCCAGGCGCGGTGTCTCGCCGACCACCATCCAGAAGCTGGCGGACCACGTACGGCTCCGCCGGAGCGTGGCCGATGTTGATATCTTCCCGTCGCTCATGCCACCCCCCGTAGGCGTCCCCGATCGCGGCGTTGGATCGGGATGGTGGTCGCTGTTCGTGGCAGTCGCGGATGCGGTCGGGTGGGTCCCGGGTGCCGGGTGGGGTGCACGATGGGAGTGTGTTCCACGTTCTGATCTTGCGCTACCGGGCGGGTGTCGGCCGGGCACCTGCCCTACGGGATGATCATGTCGCATATCTGGACCGGTGCCATGCGGACGGCATGTTTCTGGCGTCTGGGCAGATCCCGCCCGATGCCGGTGAGGTTGTTCTGGCAGTCGGTGGGCGCGGCGACCTCGAGACCGTCGCGGGGCAGGATCCCTTGGTGCGGTCGGGTGTGGCCGACTGGGAGATCCTTACCGTCGATCTGCAACGGGTTCACGAAGATCTGACGGCGTTGCTCGCGCCGGAGCCGGCGGTTGCAGATGCCGGCTGGGACAGTGATGCCCTTCGACAGATTCGGGCGGCCGGTGTGGACCTGGACGGGGTGCTCGCCGACCGGCCGATCTCGACGGTGCTCCAGCACGTCGGGCAGGCGCTGCTGGACGGTCTGGCCGCCGGCGAGCCCGGTCTGGCGGCGCAGGCCCGACGGTGCGTGGCGGAGCTACAGGAACGCTGCTGGCCGGGTGACGACATCCTCGTCGGCGAGTTGTCGGCTGCGCTGGGAGAGACGGGTGGTGCCCGGCCTGGGTCGCGATCGCGGCCGTTGCAGCCCGTTGCCGTGGATCTGGAAGAACTGGCCGGGTTCCTCGACGGTGACCCCCGCCAGGGCAGCGGTGTCGTCGACCTGTCCACCGGCGTGGTCTGGCCACCGGGTGTCTTCGAGTTCGCCGACGTTCCCGCCGAACTCGACGAGGACAACGAGGAGTTCGACCCGGACCGGTGGCTGTCCTACCGGCCGGACAGCGGCGAGGGCTACCGTGACATGCTCGATTTCACCGAGACGGTGCGCGACGGCCGGTGGAAAGACCGGCTGTGGCATACCCTCGATGGCCGTGGCGCTTTCCGGCGTTTCCGGGACATTCTCGATGACGCACCCGAAGGCTACCTGCGACGCTGGTACGTCTTCCGGGATGAACGCGCGCTCGGCCGGGCCCGGGCGTTCCTGGCCGCCGAGGGATACCGCGCCACGCCCCCAGGCAGCCACCCTCAGCAACTCATGGTCCGTTAAATGGTCGTTTACAGGAGTGGCCCATTGCCCCGGCCCGCCGGACCCGGGTCAAAGGCTTCGTCTACGTCGTCAACGGCACCATCACCCGCATCCGCACCGTCGACCCGGCCGGCAGCTGGTACGACGACCGCGGCAACGCCGACGCCCCCCTCATGACCAGGACCGAGGGCCTCGTCAACGTCCCGGCGGCCATGCCGGGTTTCGCTCGGCATGGCCGCTCGGGGCCGTACGGTGGCTACGGCGTGACCGTCAGCTGAGTGCTGACGCTTGTGCCGTTGGCCGTCGCGGTGAAGGTGACGGTCTCCGTGGTGCGGACCCGCCTCGCGGTCGTGACATTGACCGTGACGTTGGAGGCCCCGGCCGGAATGACGGTTTGCGACGGGACGCTCGCGACTCGCGGGTTGCTGGAGCTGAGAGTGACCGTCGTTCCGCCCGCCAGCGCGTCGCTGCTCAGGACCGGAAGCAGCTTGGCCGTGTTGCCGAGGCTGTTACCAGCCTTGACCGTCGCCGGAGAGGCAATCAGATTGATCAACGCCGGCTGTACCTCGCCGGTGCTCCCGACGTCGCGCACCTGCAGGTACATGGATGTCGGCGAGGAGCCGTTCGTGTCGGTGAGGGTGACGAAGGAACCCGTCTCGACATTCAGCATCCCGGTGCTACTGGTGCCCATGGCGAGGCGGAAGCGCGCATCCGGAAACCCTCCGTCGGCGGCGGAGAACTGGATGCTGTACCAGGCCCCGGTGGGAACGCTGCCGTTGAACTCGCCCGGATACAGGTTGGGTCCGGCGGTCCACCAGAACTGCTCCGCCTCGCTCAACGTGACGGTCGGGGTGGCCTCGTTCACGGCGGGGAAATCGCGTTCGATCTGGGCCACCTGCTCGCCCGGCAGTCCGGTGGCCGAATCCACGCCGTAGAAGCGGAAGGTGGCATGCACCGGCTCCGGCGACTGGTAGCCGAAGGTGAAGGAGCTGATCAGATGGCTGCCGCTGAACGGAACGTCGTCGGCGAACTCGGTGTCGCCTACTCCATAGTAGGTCGGATAGCTCGGAGAGCCGAGACTTGTGTTGCTGTAGAACTGGGTCTCCTCGGCGGCCTGGGCGACACCCGCGGACATCGCCAGTACCAGCGCCGCGGAGCTGCCGACGACCAGCTTGCGCAGCCCGTTGCGCCTGGCGTAGGTACGCCGTTTCATGGTGGTGGCTCCCTCGGACGAGCCGAGTGGCGCGGCGGCCTGAGGTGGCAGCGCCCGGGCGGTGCGACGGTGTTCTCTCATGCCTCCTGATACGACCCCGGTCCCGGTCCGGTTCAACGTCCGCCTGTCTCCGAAACGGCGGTAAACGGGCTGTCAAGGCCAATTAGGTTATCGGGATCGTTCCGGACCTCGCACGCCGGCTGTCAGACGGGATCTAGTATTGAGTCGACGGCTGCGAGCGCCCCGGACGCCGTCCGGGGCGCTCGACGTGTCACACAACTACTCGGCGTCGCGGAAATATTCGGAACCTTCGCCCGGCGGAGTGGGTCAGCCGCCTTCGATCGGGTTGCCGTCAGGTCCGACGACGAACCACTTGCCGCCGAACTTGTCGATTCCCTGCCCCATGACGGCCCCGGCCGTGGTGTCCTTGGCGAAGTAGTACAGCGGATGGCCGTGGTAGGTCACCTGAAGCGTGCCGTCCACTCGGGTGGTCGTGCCGATCTCGCTCGCCGTGACCTCGGAACCGGCTTCCGGTACCTGGGACACGACGTAGGGCGGCCATGCCGACGCGCAGTCCTGCGAGCAGACGGAGGTGGAGCCCCGGTCGGCTTCGAACAGGTAGAGCGTCAGGCCACCGCCGTCGACCAGGATCGTGCCGAACTGGCTGGTGCTGACGTCCAGCGTGGCGGCCGGTCCGGAGGTGGTCCCGCCGCCGCTGGCGGGGGTGCTGGTCGGCGATGGCGCCGGAGCCGACGACGTCGTCGCGGTTGTCGCGCTGCCCGCGGCGGCGCCCGACTCCCCGTCGCTGCCGCAGGCCACGAGGACGAGGCTTGTCACCCCAAGGGACAGGACCATCGCGATCTTCTTCATGCGGTCTCCCGATTCGGCTGCCGGCACCGCGGACGGGGCGTCCGCTGCCAGGCAGCGCTTGCGCTGATTCGTCCCGTGGCTCTACGAGCCCGCATCCCGAACCGGTTCAACGGCGCCGACGGTGACGAGCGTCACTCAAGACGAGCTGGCGGCCGCGTGAGGGCCAACTCCGGCGAACGGTTGAACCGAATTGAGCCAGCCGTCGTACACCCGGAACAGGCAGCGACAGTCGTCCTCCGTCAGGGTCGTCGTCAGTCAGGGGTGTCATGCGAAGAAGGGTGTCCCGCGAGGCGTCGGACGCGGAGGATGAAGTGATGGCCCGGCTGTACCGGGACCACCACAGGGTGCTGTTGTCGTTCATCGGCAAACACGTCGACGACCGCCACCGCGCCGAGGACATCGCGCAGGAGACGCTGTTGCGAGCTTGGCGCAATCTCGACTCGCTCCGGCCCGACGGAGTTCGCTCGTACCTGTTCACGATCGCCAGAAACGTCATCACCGACGCCTGGCGGGCCGAGCGGCGACGGCCGTCACTCGTT
>NZ_CASGGV010000065.1:0-8084 GCF_949319125.1 Frankia sp. Hr75.2
CGGCGAGACCCCCGATAGAACATAAGCGGCAATCAAGACAAATCAAACATCCAGTCAGGAAGGTCCGGTCTGGCCGGGGGCCGCGTTGTGGGTGGCCCGCCGTGGCGTGCGTAGCCCCAGCGTGCGGCGGCCCGCCTCGACGAGGTGCTGGAGCAGGACATCGTCGTCCAGGTCGATCAGTCTCGGTGCGACCGCGACGGCGATTCCGCCCAGCACGATAGCGGCCTTGATCTGCCCGCTGGGACCGCGGTCGACATCGGCGAGAAGACGGATCTGGCGGCTGATCAGGTCGCCGAGGTCGCGCTGGGTGAGTAGCACGTCGGTTACGCCGGGGTCGGCGGCCAGCACGGAGATCACGGCGCGGTTGCGCACGGCGAGGGCGGCGTAGCCGGCGAGCAGGTGCTCCGCGCGGGCGTGGGGGGTGCGTTGCGCCTCGGCGGCCTCGATGATGGTGCGCAATGGTCCGAGCACCGGCTCGACTACCGCGGTGAGTAGCTCCTCGCGGGTGTGGAAGTGATAGTAGAGGGCCGCCTTGGTGACGCTCAGTTCGTCCGCGATCATCTGCAGCGAGGTGCCCGCGTAGCTGTGCCTGGTGAACAGGCGGACCGCCGTGTCGATGATGCGCCCTCGGGTGTCGGTCACGCCGGGTGCATTCAGTGCGGCGGGGGTCACGGTTACTCCTCGCTGAATCCTTACGGACTCACAGACTAGCTTGCCGATTGACAAGCTAGCAACCTGCCGGCCAGCTAGCGCTCGACTCGTCGATGCTAGGACATCAACCAGTCGTTCGTAAAGCAAGATCCTGGCCGTTCGACAAGTGACGTACTTTACGATCAGCTAGCATTTCACTTGCTGGACGGCTAGCGTCTCGGGTGTCATCCGGCACCGCTGGAACCAGCGGGACCCGGTCGCCACGCCCGTGGCCGTCGGCCGCCTGTGGCCGGGCGATCCCATGCACCTTCGAACAGGAGCCCCTACATGGCCTCGTTCCTCTATCGGCTTGGCCGGTTCGCGTTCCGCCGGCGGTGGCTGGTCACCGCCGTGTGGGTGGCGGTCCTCGCCGCCGCGCTGGCCGGCGCCGCCACCCTGTCCGAGTCGACCTCCGACACGTTCCGCATCCCGGGTACGCCGTCGCAGCAGGCGATCGACCTCCTCAACGAGCGTTTCCCGCAGGCGTCCGCCGATGGCGCCACGGCGCGGGTCGTGTTCGCCGCGTCGGACGGTCAGCAGCTCAGTGCTGTGCGGGCGGAGGTCGAGCAGGCGATCGCGCAGTTGAAGGAGGTGCCACAGGTCGCCTCGGTCAGCGACCCGTTCCAGTCCGGCGCGGTCAACGCCGCCGGCACCGTGGCCTTCGCGAGCGCGACCTACCAGGTGCCGTCGGCGGACCTCACCGATCAGGCCCGCGACGCGCTCACCGCCGTCGTGGACGAGGCTCGCGCCCAGGGCCTGACCGTCGAGGTCGGCGGCGATGCGGTGCGGGTCAAGCCGGAGCAGGGCGCGGGCGAAGTCGTCGGGATCGCTGTCGCCGCTGTAGTCCTGTTCATCACGTTCGGCTCGCTGGTGGCGGCCGGCCTGCCGCTGCTGACCGCGATCCTCGGCATCGCGATCGGCATCGGCGCGATCAGTACGATGAGCGGGTTCGTGAACCTGTCGTCGACCACGCCGACACTCGCCCTGATGATCGGCCTGGCGGTGGGTATCGACTACGCGCTGTTCATCGTCTCCCGGTACCGGCACGAGCTCGCCGCCGGCCGCGACCGGGAAGAGGCAGCCGGTCTGGCGGTCGGCACCGCTGGTTCCGCGGTGGTGTTCGCCGGCCTGACCGTCGTGATCGCGCTCGCGGCGCTGGTGGTCGCGGGCATTCCGTTCATCACCCAGATGGGGTTGGCCGCCGCGTTCACCGTGGCCGTCGCCGTGGTCATCGCGCTGACCCTGCTGCCGGCGCTGCTGGGCTTCGCCGGCCGGCGGATCTCCCGGAAGCCTCGTGGGCTGCATGCCCGCGACCTGGAGGCGGACCGTGCCACGCCGGGGCCCAACATCGGCGCGAGGCGGGCCGGGGCGATCGCCCGCCGCCCGGTCGTGGCGCTGCTCATCGGAGTCATCACCCTTGGTGTCATCGCGATCCCAGCCTTGGACCTGCGACTTGGCATGCCTGATGACGGCGCCGCCGCACCCGACACCACCCAACGCAAGGCCTACGACCTGCTGGCCGGCGCGTTCGGTCCTGGCTTCAACGCGCCGCTGACCGTCACCGTCGACGCGGGCGCCGGGTCGGCGCAGGCGGCGGCGGACCAGGTGACACAGGCGATCCATGGCCTCCGCGACGTCGCCACGGTCACCCCGGCGGTCATCAATCCGGCGGGCGACACCGCGCTGTTGACCGTCATCCCGACAAGCGAACCGAGCGCCGCCGCGACCGAGGAACTGGTCCACTCCATCCGGGAGATCGACGGCACGGTGCCTGGCGCCAGCATCGGTGTCACCGGTCTGACCGCCATCAACATCGACGTCTCCAAGAAGCTCGGCGACGCGCTCGTGCCCTATCTGATCGTCGTGGTCGGCCTGGCGTTCGTCCTGCTCCTGCTGGTGTTCCGGTCCCTGCTCGTGCCGGTGACAGCCACCCTCGGCTTCCTGCTCAGCATCGCGGCCACATTCGGCGCGGTCGTAACGGTGTTCCAATGGGGCTGGCTCGCCGACGTCTTCGGCATCAAGCAGACCGGGCCGATCATCAGCCTTCTGCCCATCATCCTGGTCGGCATCGTGTTCGGTCTCGCCATGGACTACCAGGTCTTCCTCGTCACGCGGATGCGCGAGGAATACTCGCACGGCAGCACCCCGCGCCAGGCCATGATCACCGGGTTCGGTCACGGGGCCCGGGTCGTCACCGCCGCGGCCTTCATCATGATCAGTGTCTTCTCCGGGTTCATCCTGTCGCCCGAGTCGATCGTCAAGTCCATCGGCTTCGCTCTCGGCGTCGCCGTGCTCTTCGACGCGGTGGTCGTGCGCATGACCATCATCCCGGCGGTGATGGCCCTGCTCGGCCGTGCCGCCTGGTGGCTACCCCGCTGGCTTGACCGGATCCTGCCCAACCTCGACGTCGAAGGCGAGAAACTACGCCACCTCCTCGACGATGGACCGGACCCCCTCGACACCACCCACGAACATGCACCCGCCTGAACACACCACCCGCCGACAGCGGCCGGATAAATTCCCCGTCTTCCGCTCCAACCGGACCCTGATCACGGAAAACACCGAGGTCTTCTGAATGGCGCATGCTCGTGTGGTGGTGGTCGAAGACGAGGAGAACGTCTCGTACGTCGTCGCCATGGCGCTGCGGCTGGCGGACTTCGAGGTGATCGAGGTGTCTACCGGGCGCGATGCGCTACGCCTCGTCGGCGGCGACACCTCGATCAGCCTTGTCGTGATGGATGTGATGTTGCCCGACCTTGATGGTTTCGAAGTCTGCGAGAGGATGCGCGCAGCCCGGGTGGACGTGCCAGTCATATTCCTGTCAGCCCGCGGGAGCCTCGAGGACCGGGTGCGGGGTCTCACGCTCGGCGGCGATGACTACCTACCCAAGCCGTTCAGTGCCGAGGAGTTGGTCGCCCGGACCCGGGCGATCCTGCGCCGCCGCGGTGTGGGCGCGGAGCCATCCTTATTGACATGCGGTGAGCTAAGCGTCCACGAGGATGCTCACCGGGTCACCATCGGGAGCCGACCCATTGCGCTGTCGCCGACCGAGTACAAGCTGCTGCGGTTTCTGCTGCGGAACGCCGGTCGGGTGGTGACCCGGGGGCAGATTCTCGACCACGTGTGGGATTACGGCTTCGATGGTGAGTCCACGGTCGTGGAGACGTTCATTTCCTCGCTACGAAGGAAGGTTGACACGGTGCCCCCGCGGCTCATCCACACCGTGCGTGGCGTGGGCTACCGCCTCAGCGAGGAATGACGTGCCGTGACGCTCAGACTGCGGCTGGCGGTGGCCGGCGGGGTGGTGCTCGGGGTTCTCGGGCTTGCCGGCTACCTGCTGATCCAGTCCGTGTGGACCGCCCAGGTCGCCCAGATCGACGAGCAGCTCACCGGCGCGGCGCGCGCCGCGGCAGTGTCTCTCGACGTGGCGGGACCGCTACCCGACCGTTCCGCGCCTGTCGGGTCGGCGGGCGCTCCACCCGGTGCCGCCTCAGCTATCCGGAACGTTCAGAACGGTCTGAACTACACCTACCTGGCCGTGTTGTCGGGGAACCGCCGCACGGTGATACTCGCGCCGACCGGCGCCGCAGGGCAGGCGCCTATGGCACCGGCCGCGGGACCGCGGCCATCGACCTCGCCGCGCGCGGTAACCGTGGCCTCGACATCCGGATCACAACGGTGGCGAGCGGTCTTCGTCGTCGGGACGGGTCACCGGGATGTGCTCCTAGCCCAGTCGTTGGCACGAGTGGAAGCCACGACCGGGCGGATTCGCTCGGTGGTGTTCGCCGTCGGCGCGTGCGTGCTGATCGTGCTGGTGGCCGCCGGCTACTGGGTGGAGCGGCTGGGCCTGCGCCCCATCACCCGCGTGGCACAGGTCGCCGACGCGATCTCTGCGGGCGAGCGGTCGCGGCGGGTGGACGCGCTGGGGTCGTCCCGATCGGAAGCCGGTCATCTGGCTCGCGCCTTCAACGTCATGTTGGACGAGCAGCAGGGAACCCAGGATCGACTCCAGCGCTTCGTCGCCGACGCCTCGCACGAACTGCGCACGCCCGTCTCCGTGATCCGCGGCCTCGCCGAGCTGTGGGGCCACGGACACCTGCGCGGGGGCGCTGACCTCGACGAGACGATGCACCGGATCGGGCGGGAGGGCCGCCGTATGGCAGATCTCGTGGAGGACCTGCTGCTCCTCGCCCGGCTGGACGAAAGCGGATTCGGCCAGCACGGCCACGTCGACCTCGCCACGGTGGTTCGCGACGTCGAACGCGAAGCGTCTGAGCGATATCCGTCCCGCGACCTGCAGTGCCGTGTGTGCGGCCCGGTCGTCGTCCGCGGGGAGGAGGCGGCGCTACGCCAAGTGGTCGCCAACCTCCTACAGAACGCCCTCATACACACACCGTCCACCACCTCGGTGTCGCTGCGGCTGGACGAGGCCGGTGGCACGGCGCTTCTTGACGTGAGCGACACCGGGCCGGGGATGCGCCCCAAGGATGCCGAACGGGCGTTCGACCGGTTCTGGCGAGCTGACGCCAGCCGCCCCCGTCCCGGCTCGGGACTCGGCCTGCCGATCGTAGCGGCGATCGTCGCCGCCCACGACGGGAAGATCATCTTCAACACGTCACCGAAGCATGGGACGTCCGTCCACATTGAGCTGCCCACAGCCGGCGCCCCCAGGAAACCCGCAACCAACGCTCAAGACGGCGCAAGCTTGGCCGGCGAGCATGCTGCTCGTGCGGAGCAGTCCAGTCACCACGCGAACCCTGCGGCTCGCCCGGCCTCACCCTGGGGTGCGCATTCCCCCGTCGACGACGCTGGCCAGTGAGCGGTGCGCCGATCCCGGGCTGCGGCCGGTCCACAACGTCAACGGGTGCGCCTTAGAACGCTGACACCAGCGTCGCGCGCCGAACTCGAGCGGATCGTCGCCTCAGGGGTTCTTGTTCGCAGACTTTTACCTCGGCATGCACCACAGCGGATTGCATTGGAGTCACGATGTCCGAGAACGCTTCCACCAGCAAGAACACCGCCTCGGGGCTCACCCGCCGGAAGATGTTCGGAGCGGCCGCTTTCGGTACAGCCGCGCTCGGTGCGACCGCGGCCGGCGGCCTGATGGCCCGCGCCGACGGCACACGGGGGCAGACCGCCACCGCCGCAGGGGCCTCCGTGATCGAGACGCGGGAACGTGCCGTCGTCGTCGGCACCGGCTTCGGCGGGGGCGTGACCGCGCTGAGGCTGGCCCAGGCCGGGGTCCCGACGCTGGTCCTGGAACGCGGCATCCGCTGGCCGACCGGGCCCAACGCGACGACGTTCTGCCGTTTCAGCACCATAGACAACCGCTCCTCCTGGCTGACGGACCACAGCCCGATCCGGGGTGTCGACAAGACCTGGGAGCCGTTCACCGGGGTGATCGAGACCGTGACGGGGACCGGGATGGACATCAACTGCGGGGCCGGAGTCGGCGGCGGCTCGCTGACCTACCACGGCATGACACTGCAGCCGACCAGAGAGAACTTCGCCGTTTCCATGCCGGCGGCGGCCGGCCTCTACGACGAGCTGAACCAGTGGGCCTACCCGACCGTCGCCAGCATGCTGGGGATCTCCACGATCCCCGACGACATCCTGAACACCGACCCCTACCGCTCGTCCCGGCTGTTCCAGGCGACCGCACCGGACGCGGGCCTGCAGCCGTTCCGGGTTCCCCTGCCCGTCGACTGGAGCTTCGTCCGGGGTGAGCTCAAGGGCGAGAACCAGCCGACCTACACCACCAGCGACCTGGCGTTCGGAGTCAACAACGGCGGCAAGCACTCAATTGACGTTACCTACCTGGCCGCTGCGGAGGGGACCGGCCGGGTGCGGGTGGAGCCGCTGCACGTCGTCCGCGACATCTCACTCGACCCGAACAGGCGCTGGGTGCTGGCCGTCGACCGGATCGATACCGCCGGCGCCGTCCAGGAGAGGAAACGGATCGTCGCGGACGCGGTGTTCCTCAACGCCGGCTCCGCCGGCACGACACGGCTCCTGGTCAAGGCACGTGCCAAGAAGCTCGTGCCGGATCTGCCCGACGCCGTCGGCACCCAGTGGGGCAACAACGGGGACCGCATCTATGCCTGGACCGGAATGAACGGCGACATCGGAACCCAGCAGGGCGGCCCGGCCTGCGTGGGTGGCCGCGACCCGCTCAGCCCGATCCCGTTCACCCTTATCCATGCCGGATCGCCCGTGCAGCTCTCCGGAGTCAAGATGATGACCGTCGTCGGCTTCGGGATCGTTCAGGCAGCCGGCAGCTGGGCCTACGACCCGAACAAGGACGACGCCACGCTGACCTGGCCCGATTCCGCCGAAGCCACACTGCAACAGCTGATCGCCGCCCGCATGCAACGGCTGGCCGCGGCGGGCGGTGGAACGATGACCGACACCGACGAGACGTCGCCCTCAACCTGGCACCCGCTGGGCGGAGTTCCCATGGGACCCGCCGTCGACCAGTACGGCCGGATCCTCGGTCACCGCGGCCTCTACGTACTCGACGGCGCACGGATCCCAGGCTCCACCGGCGCCTGCAACCCGTCCATGACAATCGCCGCCCTGGCCGAACACAGCATGGCCACGATCGTCCGCCAGGACATCGGACAACTGTTCTAGTGCCGTGACCGCGGATCGTGCGGCGATCGTCGGGGTCGCCGGTGACCTGGCAGCGGGCGCAGCCGATCCCGCTGTCCGCGCAGGGCATGAGCCCGACGAAGATCACGGAGATGACGTTCGCCTCAGAGGCCTGGGACCGCGACGTGCTCCACAACTCCAACGCCGACGGGTTCGACTGCCGCCCAAACCCGCTGGCGGGCGGTCAACGCACCCTGCCTCGTCGCCCTCGTCTGCGCCGGCGCCGTCTTCGAAGCAGGCCAGCTCGTCGGCCGACCCTGTGGGGCTCCAGAATCCCGATTCGGCCTGTGATCTGGCCTTTTGCGGTTGATGCGATCTTCCGGGGGAGGTGTCAGGCGGCGTTGCGATATTCGTTGATCATGCCGCCGAGGATGCGTGTGCGACGGACGGTGGAATCCGGGGTTGGGGCGACTGCGGGTGGCGGGTCGGGTGGGTGCTGGCTGAGGGAGCGGTGGGGTCGGTGGGTGTTGAAATGCTTCGCGTAGCTGGTGAGGACCGCGGTCAGGTGCCGTTCGGAGACGATTAGTAGTCTGTCGGTGCATTCGCGGTGGGCGGTGCCGATCCGGCGTTCCGCGATCGTGTTCGCCTGCGTGGCTTGCGGTGGTGTGCGCACCACGTCGATGCCGGCCCCGGCAAAGGCAGCGTCGAAGGAAGCCGTGAACTTCGCGTCGCGGTCACGGATATCGTCGGACGGCGGCCCGTTGCGCGATCCCGATGCCCGCGAAGGCGGTTGACTGCTTCGC
>NZ_CASGGV010000066.1:0-115581 GCF_949319125.1 Frankia sp. Hr75.2
GGGCAGCACCGCCGAGGAGGCAACTGGCCCCGTCCTCCCCCGGCGAGACCCACACCCGCCGTTCCTTCCTCCGGGCCCGCGCGCGTGCGGCCGCCCCGGCCGGATCCACCGTGTGCACGGCACGGCGGCACGCATCCGTGAACGCCCCCCGGGTCGGCCGCGCACCCCCGGCCAGCACCCGCGCCTCGACCTGCGCCGCGAGCAGACCGTCCAAGGGGCGGACCGCGTTCTCCAACGAGCGCAACCGCTGCACGTCCAGCACCCCGGACTTCAACGCCTCCACCGCGTGGGGCAGCCGGCGCGCCACCGTGCACGCGAACAGCATCTGACCCGCCGCGGCCTGCGAGGACACCCCCAGCACCGCCGCGACGTCCTCCGGAACGAACTCGTCGAACAGAACCTCCCGGCCGGCCGCCGGCGGCCGCAGGTCGGCGAACTGCGCCAACAGCCCCAGCAGGTCCGCGTTCCCCGCCGCTATCGACCGGACCGCCGCACCGATCCGCACCAGCAGCCCACGCACCCGCCCCTCGAACACCCCCTCCGTCTCCGAGAAGTCACGGGAACCGGAACCGTCCTCGTCGACCTTCGCACTCCGCACGGCATTCATGGCACCGGCACCCACCCCACCATAGGATCGAACACACGTTCGACCATAAAGGTGTGCGCGCCACCCCGACAAGCACGAACCCAACGAGACCACACCAAGTTCACATTCGGCCCGGGAAGATTTCTCGTTGCGAACAGGCGGCGGACTCTGTCTTCGATATCTTCCCCGCTGGGCTGGGTGCGGCCTTTCGTGTCCTGGCCGTCCTCGCCCTCGGCTTGTATCTCGGATTTCTCGGCCTCAGCGAACTCCTCGCCGCCACCATCTTCGAGATTCTTCGCGCCATCGTGATCGCGGCGCTGCAGTCCAAGTGACCACCCCGATCGACCCGCCCGAAGACCGACCCCCGGCGGCCTCTGTTCGCTGGGGCACCTCGCTTTCGGCGCGGCGGCGGACGGGCGCCACAAGCCGGCGGGAAGGCCAGCAGGACATCCGTGGAAAACGGGATTTTGGCGGCAGCCACCGACGGGGCGCCCGGATCTGATTACGAGTGGGGTATCGAGGTGAACCTGGGCAAGCCCGCAGGGGCGTGGATCCTGTCCTACCGCGCCCGGGCGGCCGGCGACCCGATCTCGGCGACACAACGATTGAGACTGGGGTCGGATGATCCCATCCGCGAGATCACGCTGTCCGGTAGCCCGCCGCAGGTGTTCGTCGAGGCGATGGGACGTATGGGCTCTCGTCTCGTTGCGGGCCCGCCTCCACCCCGGCCAGCGCCGCACGCCCGTGCGAGGGCACCCCGCGCCGGAAACAAGGGCCCCACCTCGCCGCTGCGGTTGTGGGAGGTGGCGACGGGTCGGCAGGTGCGGGAACTTAGTCCGCGGCGAGCGCGGACGCGAGGTCCATCGGGTTGGGGTCGCCGTTCACGATCGAGAGGACCGGGGTGGTCACCCCGTGTTCGACGTACCGTCGCAGGCCGGCCCGGCACTGCTCGACCGTCCCGTGCACGATCAGCTCGTCCACGACCTCGTCCGGGATCGCGGCCAGGGCGGCCTTGCGATCGCCGGCCGCCCACGCGCTCCACATGCCCTCCAGCGCCGCCTGGCGGCCGAGCCACAGGTGGAACTCCCGGTACACCGGCACCGTCAGGTAGGCGGCGATCATCTTCCTGAGCAGAGGGCGGGCGGCTGCCGGGTCGTCGTGCACGTACACGAAGATCCGGGCGACCACCTCGGCGTCAGAGTTGTGTTCACGCACGTGCGGCAGGACGGTGTCGCAGTCGGCCGGCGAAAGCCAGTTAAGGATCACTCCGTCCGCCTCGCGACCGGCGAACTCGAGCATCCGAGGTCGCAGTGCGGCGACCATGATCTTCGGCGGGGCGGACGGTACGACGCCGAGCCGGAAGCCGCGGACCGTGAAGGACGGGAACTCCTCGCTGATCTTCTCGCCGGCGAAGGCCCGGCGCAGGAACCGGACGGTGTCCAGCATCCGCTGGCACGGGCGGCTGAACGGGATGGAGTTCCAGTTCGAAACGATCACATCCGACGACGTGCCGAGTCCGAGGACGAACCGGCCCGGCGCGGCGGCGGCCATTGTCGCCGCGGTCTGGGCGAGCAGCGCCGGGCCGCGGGTGTAGGCCGACACGATCGCGCTGCCGAGCCGCAGCCGTGGTTCGCCGGCGGCGAGCGCCAGCGGAACGATCCCGTCCGTCGTGGTTGCCTCGGACGACCAGACGTCGGTGTAGCCGGCGTCCGCCAGTCGCCCGCACAGTGCGGGCAGGTCCGTCAGGGGCGCATCGGCCAGCGGAATCGTCATCCCCCAGCGACCAGTTCCGGACGAGGCCGGATCCTGGCCGGTGACGGTCCCGGCTGGGGCGGGGCTGGCGCCTTGTCCGCCGGAGGGCGTCCTGCCCGCGCGGTCGCTTTCGTCGCTCTGATCGCTCGTTGTCCGAGTCACCGGCGGAGTATCCCGCAGAACATTCGCATCTGACCCGGGCAGCCGTCGTATCCGGCCGTCATCCGCCGCGATCGACCCCGGCGCCTTCGGGTCGCGTCCCGCGTACCGGCGGATACAGGATGTCGACCACTCCTGGCAGGTGGTGCTACATCCCGTGACGGGGGTGGCGCAGTACCCGACGTGCAGCGTGTCCGTCACCGCGGCCCCGCCTGGCCCAGGTGGCGATCCAGCTCGGCGTCCAGGGTCGCGCGGGCGGACAGGAGTCCTGGTGGCGCATGTGGCTGGAACAGCACGCCGTGGCTCCTGCCACCATCGTACGGGTACGGGTACGGGCATCTTTAGTGGCCCCTGGAGGTGTGTTCCGGGTCCGCCAACGCAAATAGGTCGAAGTCGCGGGGATCTGGGCCGAGAATATATTCTGGCCCTTCGTCGAGGCTGCCCGGAAACCCCACGGACAGAAACACGATGACACCTTCGATCGACCGGGAAAAGCACAGCCGTGCCCCGAAGTAAACACGTTGACCGGGATTGATCTCGTCGGCGTGCTCCAGCTTCCAGCCCGCCGCGGGCGCGGCGCGGCGGTAGAAGTCCGCTACCTCGTCGACCGTGCCCGCGGAGTACAGGCGCGAGGCATACGGGATGTTGGTGCTGTCGGTGCAGCCGTAGCTGACGCCCTGATCCTGAAGTGTTACACCGGCGGGACGCAGCTCGAACTAGGCAAGATCGTTCAGCCTCGCGTCGAGGCTCCTGTCCTGGGCTGTGCATTCTCCCTCCGGCCAGCGATCGGGCAGCCAGCCGTTTTCGGACAGACGGGGGCTCGGGTGACTCTGCAATAGTCTCTCGCCGATGTCTGAACGTGGCCGGCGCGAGGCTACCATTTTGACCGCGTCCACGGTGGTTGTGTACTGCGCCGGGAAGTGCGGGCACCTGCTGGCTCCATCTGACGAAACCGTAACCGGGCAGTCGGAGAGGGGGCCACGCCCGCGACGCTACTGCGCCCCAAGCCTTCGGATCATGAAAATACCTGTGCCATGTGCGTCAGCGGCCCACCCGGGTGATCCTCTGGAAGCTCCAAAGTTGCGTGCGTCGGGGGAGTGGTGTGGATCTCGCGGCGTTATGTTGCGAGGCGGAGCGGGACGGCGAAGTGGTGTGCGGTGATGGTCATGCCGGTGTTGAGGTACAGCCGGTGCGCGTCGGCCCGGTCGAGTCCGACGCCGGAGTCCAGGTGTACCTGCGCGCACTCGAGCTGTCGCGCCTCGTCGAGGAGCCAGTCGAGTAGACGTCTGGCGTATCCCTGCCGTCGGGCGCTCGCGATCGTGGAAAGGTCGTCGACGTAGAGGAATCGGCCGGCGGACAGGGAGTGGCGGACTCGGAAGCCGGCGACGGCCGGCGCACTCGGCTGGCCCCGTTCGAACACGCCGACCAGCCGGTAGCCCTCCAGGCGTTGCACCTCGTCGACGATACGGACGAAGTCGGCCGTGCCCACCAGCGTGGGCCGTAGCTGGGAAAGCGCGGGGAACGCTGAGGCTGTCGCCGGCGGCAGGATTTCACGGATCTGGCTGGTCACGTGGAAGGACGTTAATGCGGGAGGTCGGTGCCCGGGAGCAGGATTGTGGTAGTTCCTGCGCCAGTCGGAAATCGGCCAGTCAGGAACTCGCGCATCCCTGGGACAAGATAGTCAACGATGTTGACGGCCCCTCGTTCGCTGTCGATCTTTCAGGCCGAAAAGGGGACCCGGCTGTTCCACTGCTGAAACCGCCGTTGCCACCCCTGCGCATTCGCCCCGCCGGCAGGCCCTGCATCGCAGCGCGGCCGCGGCTCGGCGGATGAGCAGGGATTCCATCCGCCCCGCGTTCGGTGGATCCGTACGTCCTCGGCCGTAGCGCGGCGATCGTGATCTCCGGTGGGGTGCTGCTACTGTCACGTCGCATGATCGTCGATCCTGGTGTGGGTTCGACTCGCGACTGCGTCGTGCGTGCGCTCGTCGAGCTGATGGTGGGCACATGCCCGGACCGAGTGCTGCGTGTCGCGATCGACGGTCCGGACGCGGCCGGCAAGACGACGCGAGGCGGCGAGCGATGCGGTGCTCATCGTCGACGGTGTCTTCCTCCTCCGGGGCGAGCTGCGCGATTATCGGGATCTCAGCGTGTTCCTTCAGATCAGCCCTGCCGAATCGCTGCGCCGTGCGCTGCGCCGCGACGTCGCCCTGTTTGGTTCACCCGACGCGGTCCGTGAACGCTACGAGGCGCGCTACCTGCCCGGCCAGGCGCTTTACCAGGCTTCCGCCGCGCCCGGGGAACGCGCGTCGACGTGCTGATCGACTACGAGCGTCCAGAGGGGGCCCCGCGTTCTGCGTTGGCCCGTGTGAGCAGCCGGCACCGTGCTGGCAGCAGAGGAGCACCGTGAACGAGATACGGACGTTGCTCACCGGGCGTGGCCTGGTCGAATCGCCGCGCTGGCATGGTGAGCGGTTGTACCTCTCGGACTGGTCGGCGGGCGAGATCGTCGCCGTCGATCTCGCCGGCGGAAGCGAGGTGGTCGCGCGGGTGAAGTCGCTGCCGCTGTGCACCGCCTGGCTGCCGGACGGCCGGCTGCTGATCGTCTCGTCCGCGGCCGGACTGCTGCTGCGGCGGGAGCCTGACGGGGCCCTCGTCACCCACGCCGACCTTGGTGGGGTCGGCTGGAACGACATCGTGGTGGACGGGCGAGGCAACGCCTACGTCAACCAGGTCGGTTTCGACCCGGTGGGCGGGGAGTCGTTCGGGCCCGGCTCCGTCGTTGTCGTCACGGTGGACGGCTCGGTGCGCCAGGTGGCCGACAACGTCGCCTTCCCCAACGGGATGGCGGTGACCTCCGACAACGCGACCCTGATCGTCGCGGACTCGTACCGCCACTGCCTGTTGGCCTTCGACATCGGCGCCGACGGCGGGCTGTCCAACCGCCGGGTCTGGGCCGACCTCGGCGTAGGTGCCCCGGACGGCATCTGCGTCGACGCGCAGAACGCGGTCTGGTACGCCGACGTGCCCAACCAACGGTGTGTGCGGGTCGCCGAGGGCGGCACGGTGCTGCGGACCGTCGAGCTGGACCGTGGCTGCTTCGCCTGCGCGCTCGGCGGTCCCGACGGGACGGAGCTGTTCATGGTGGCCGCCGAATGGCGGGGCATGACCGAAGCCGAGATGGTCTCCCCGGGCTCCGGGCAGGTGCTCGTCACCCAGGTCGACGTGCCAGGGGCGGGCTGGCCGTGACACAGCCCGCCGTGCGTCCGGGGCCCTACGGATATGGAGCCCTACTGATCGTGGGGACGGGTCGCCGCCCACTGGGTGACAGGCATCATCGGGCGCCAGCCGGCGAAGCCGCCGACGGGTGACGCACGGCTCACCGCCAGCCGGATGAGATCCCCGCCGTGCCGGGCGTGCCACTTCGCCAGGATGACCTCGGATTCGATGGTGACCGCGTTGGCGACCAGGCGGCCGCCGGGGCGCAGCGCCTCCCAGCTGCGGGTGATCGTGTCCGGCGCGGTCAGCCCGCCGCCGATGAACACCGCGTCGGGGACGCCGGTCTCGTCGGCCAGGTCGTCGAGGGCGGCGGGGGCGGTCGCCGCGACGACCCGCAGTGCCGGCACGCCGAGCGCCTCGGCGTTTCGGCCGATCATGCGGACGCGGTCGGCGTGGGGCTCGACGGCGACGGCCCGGCAGGCAGGGTGGGCCCGCATCCACTCGATGGAGATGCTGCCGCAGCCGGCGCCGACGTCCCACAGCAGCTCGCCGGGGGCCGGCGCCAGCCGGGCGAGGGTGACGGCGCGGATCTCCCGCTTGGTGAGCTGGCCGTCGTGCTCGAAGACGTCGTCGGGCAGCCCCGGGATTCGGGGGAGGTGGCGGGTCTCCGGCCCGGCGGTCAGCTCCAGCGCGACCAGGTTGAGGTCGGCGGTGGAGTCGGGGCCGGCGTCCGAGCTGTCGGCCGAGGTCGCGGTGCCCTCGTCGACGCGCGCCTCGGAGCGGGTCTCGGAGCGGGCGCCGCCGAGGGCGCTTGCCCGGGTGTCCCGGCGGCGTTCCGCCGGGCCGCCCAGGTGCTCGAAGATCGTGACCGTGCTCCCACCGAAGCCGCGGTCGGTGAGCAGCCGGCACAGTTGCGCGGGCGTCCGGCGGTCCGCGCTCAGGACGAGCAGCCGCCGGCCGGCGGTGAGCGCCGGGTGCACCGCGGCCAGGGGACGGGCGACCAGGCTGACGATCTCGGTCGTGTCCAGCGCCCAGCCCAGGCGGGCGCAGGCGAGGGAGACCGATGACGGATGGGGGAGCACCCGGACGCGGGCGGCGCCCAGCTCCCGGACGAGGGTTGTTCCCAGGCCGAAGAACATCGGGTCGCCGCTGGCCAGCGCGCAGACCCGCGTGCCGGCGTGCGCGTCGACCAGCTTCGCCAGTGCGGGCACCAGTGGCGACGGCCAGCGCACCTGGCGGGCGCGGACCGCGGCGGGGAGCAGGCCGAGCTGCCGTTCGGAGCCCATGATGACCTCGGCCCGTGACAGTTCGTCGCGGGCGGTCCGGGTGAGGCCGTCCCAGCCGTCGTCGCCGATGCCGACCACGGTGACCACCGGGCCGCCGGCCTCCTGGTGGGTGATGTCTGTGTTCCCGGGGTCAGCCATGAGATCGACCTGCCACGGACCGCACGGTAGCGGAGCCGGCGGTGACGTGTGCCCTCTGGCGTGGTCTACCCCGGCGGCCACGCGTTCCGGTAGCCAGCAAGCTCACGTTGTGTGAGTGTTCGGGTACCCGTCGGTGTCGGGATGGTCCGCGTGCCGCTCGTCCCAGGCGGTGGGCCGGACGCGAGCATGCCCGGGCGGGCCAGCAGGAAGCCCTGGACCTGATGGACCCCGGCCTCGCCGAGGACCTCCAGCTCCCTGGACGTCTCCACGCCCTCGGCGAGCACGGTCGCGCCGATGTCCTCCGCGAAACACACGAGCGCGGTGACCAGCGCCCGGCAGGCCGGGGCGTCCTCCCCGATCTTCCGGATGATGCTCTGGTCCATCTTGATGATGTCCGGCCTGAGCTGTAGCAGCTGGTGCAGGCCCGCGTAGCCGGCGCCCACGTCGTCGAGCGCGGCGCGTACCCCGCGGCCGCGCAGGGCGTCGAGCGCGAGCATGACCGTCGGGTAGTCGTCGATGCGGCTGTGTTCGGTCACCTCGATGATCACCCGCTCCGGCGGGATGGTGGCGAGCAGGTCGATCAGCGCGCCCGACACGATGGCGGCCGGTGACGCGTTCACGGACAGCGGCAGCCCGGCGGGCAGCCATGGCAGCGCCGCGAGCGCGTTGCGGATCGCCGCGACCTCCAGCTCGACGCCCAGCCCGACGGACGCCGCGTCGGTGAACCACCGCTGCGGGGACGACTCGTCCGAGCCGGCGGTGCCGGTGCCGGGGCAGCGGGAGAGGGCCTCCACACCGGCGATGTCGAGCGTCGCCCGGTCGTAGATCGGCTGGAAGACCATCGCCGGCCCGCCGTCGTCGATCAGCCGGCTGATCCGGCGCCAGACGCGGTCCTGCTCGCGCCAGTCGCCACGGTGGTCGGAGACGCAGTTCGACAGCGCGTCGGCGATCAGAGCCAGGAACGACGCGTCGCGGTCGCGCAGCGCCGGGTCCGCGGTGCGCCCGTCCCGCCCGGCGTAGCGGACGACCTGCGGCAGACGTCCCCCGAGTGCGGCCCGCGTCCGCTCGTAGCTGGCGGTCGTGCCCACGGCGATGCCGAACGACTCGATGTCGCCGTCATAGTGCTCGACGACCAGGACGTCGGCCACCCGGCGGGTGATGACGGCCAGCTCCATCCCGAGCCGGTGCCGGGCGACCGACATCAGCCCGGCCACGACCGCGCCGCACTGCTCGGTGTGGAGCGGGTCGACCGTCGGCGAGCCGGCGGACAGGTCGCGCGGATACCGGGCCGTCGCGGGCATTGCTGCCTCCCTGGGCCGCCTTACGGGAGTCCCTGGAGGCGATACCCGCTGGTGGCGGGAGGTAGGCGTCCGCGTTCAGCCGCCGGCCGTCGTGGGGAGACCGTCAGGAGGAGAACAACATCCGGGTGAGGCGGCCGTGGCCGTACCCGTGGCCGTGGCCGTGCGAGCCCCAGGCCGGCGGGGCGTAGTGGCCGCCGGGCGCCATCGGCGGAGGCGGCTGCGCCGGCTGCGCCCACTGCGACTCCAGGCGGGTGAGCGCCTCGAGCTCGCCGTAGTCGAGGAAGATCCCGCGGCAGTTGTCGCACTGCTCGATCTGGACGCCGTTGCGGTTGTAGGTCCGCATGGATCCGTGACACTTCGGACACACCATGGTCTGGTAACTCACGGCAGCAGCCTACCGGGCGGGTCGTGTCGGTCCGTACTTTTCGCGGCTGTCAGTGTCCTGACCACGCTCGTGGCTGTCAGTGTCCCGACCACATCCGGCGGGCGCAGGCCACGAAAGCGTCGGCGCCCTCGTCGAACGGGGTGCCGTCAGTGGCGAGGTCGGTGACGGCACCGGCCGCGTACTGCACGGCCACCGCCCGCGCCGGGCCGTCCAGGGCCTCCCACGGATCGCCGTCGGGGCCCGCCGCCGGGCCGCCGGCCTCCCGGTAGGCGCCGAGGAAGGTTCCCCAGACCTCGGCGGGCAGGATGCCCGCGGCGAACCAGGCCGCCGGACGGGCCAGATCCCAGGCGGGATCCCCCCAGCCCAGGTCATCGACGTCCACGATGCGCCATCCGGCGTCCGCGGCGCTGGCCGGAGCGGAGGCCACCCGGACGACCTGGCCGAGATGCCAGTCGCCGTGGATGAGGGCCGGCGCCGTACCCGGGCGGGCCGGCGTCCGCCCGAGCCAGGACGGCAGCGTCGGGTAGGCCCGCCGGACTTCGTCCGCCAGCCGCTCGATCTCGCGCACCGACGCGTCCGAGGCGGCGCCAGCCCGGGTGGCGCGGGCCACGGCGGCTTCCATGCGGTCCAGCGAGCGCCGCAGGCGGGTACAGACGCCGGCCGCCGGGACGTGCGCCGGGGCGAGCGCGGTCAGGTCCGTGGCGTGCAGGCGGGCGAGCAGCGCGGCGGCCGCCGTCCATGGCGCGTCCTCGACGCGGGCCTCCACCTCGTCGACGCGCAGCGCCCTCCCGGCCGGCCAGGCGCTGACGAGACGGCCGCCGACCGGGGCGAGCAGGCCGCCGTGGCCGCCCCGGATGCGCAGGGGAGACAGCAGTATGTCGCCGAGCCGTGGATCAGCGGCCAGCCGCAGCCGCGCGAGCAGCGGCTGGAGCTCCTCCTCGGCCATGTGTGTCTTGACGACGAGATCACCGTGCCGGACGACCAGCCGGCCCTTGCGGTCGGTGAGCACCTCGCCTCCGGGGCGGGTGAGTTCGTCGAGCGTGACCTGGGCGGGGGACGTCCCGCGCGGAGGCCGGTGCCCGGGGGCGTCGTCGCGCTGGGCGGCGCTGCTCGTCATTGGTCCGATTTTGCCGGTGTGGTCCTGAGCGGCGCGGCCCTGGGCCGGTTCCGGACGGGACGGGTGCGGTCGAGGGCGCGCGCGGAACCCGACAGGCGCGGTGGGGCGGGCCGGGCACTACCGTCGGGCAGATGCAACCGCTGAGCCAAGCCGAGGCCGTGGCCCGAGCCGCGCTCGTCCAGGTCCACTCGTACCACGTCGACCTGGACCTGACCGGGACCTCGTCCGGCCCGCGGTTCACCTCGACCACCACGGTCTCGTTCTCGTGCCGGCAACCCGGCGCGGCCACGTTCGCCGAGCTCAAGGCGATCGGGGTCGAGCTTGCCCGGCTCAACGGGCGCGACCTCGGCCCGGGTGCCGTCGCCGGGGGCCGGCTCGTGCTGCCCGACCTGCTCGCCGACAACACCCTCGAGGTGCGGGCGACCATGGAGTGCACGAACACCGGTGAGGGGCTGCACCGGTTCACCGACGCCGAGGACGGCGAGGTCTACCTCTACGCGCAGTCCTTCCTCGACGACGCCGCGCGGATCTTCGCCTGCTTCGACCAGCCCGACCTCAAGGCGCCGCTGAGCCTGACGGTGACCTCCCCGCCGTCCTGGGAGGTGCGGGGGAACGGCGCCGGCACCCGGGTCGGCCCGGGGCGCTGGGAGTTCGCGCCCACCGCCCCTCTGTCTACCTATGTGGTCTCTCTCGTCGCCGGGCCGTACCAGGTGTGGAGCGCGACCCACGACGGGGTGGCGCTGGGGCTGGTGTGTCGGCGGTCGCTCGCGCCGTACCTGGACGCCCAGGCGGCCGAGATCTTCGAGATCACCACCGGCTGCCTCGACCACTACCACGAGCTTTTCGGCATCCGGTACCCGTTCGGGAAGTACGACCAGGCGTTCGTGCCCGAGTTCAACATGGGCGCGATGGAGAACCCGGGCCTGGTCGTCTTCCGCGACGAACTGGTGTTCCGCTCCGCGGTCACCGAGGCCGAGCGCGAGCGGCGCGCCGTCGTGATCGCCCACGAGATGGCGCACATGTGGTTCGGCGACTTCGTGACCATGCGCTGGTGGGACGACCTGTGGCTCAACGAGTCGTTCGCCGAGTACCTGGGCACCCGGGTGACGGCCGCGGCGACCCGCTTCACCGACGCCTGGACGAGCTTCGCGGTGGGCCGCAAGAGCTGGGGCTACGCGGCCGACCAGCGGCCGTCCACCCACCCGGTGGCCCCCGACGACGTCGCCGACACCGCACGGGCGCTGCTCAACTTCGACGGGATCTCCTACGCGAAGGGCGCCTCCGCGCTGCGTCAGCTCGTCGAATGGGTGGGCGACGACGCGTTCCTGGCCGGGCTGCGGGCCTACTTCACCGCGCACGCCTTCGGCAACGCCACCCTGGACGACCTGCTGACGGCGCTGGCGCGGGCCAGTGGGAAGGACCTCACGGCGTGGTCCGCGGCGTGGCTGCGCCGCGCGCAGGTCGACACGCTGCGTCCCGAAGTGATCCTCGACGACAGCGGTGCCTACGTCTCCGTCGAGATCACGCGGACCGCCCCGGCGGACCATCCCGCCGAGCGACCGCACCGCGTCGGCATCGGCGTGTACGACAGTGACCCGGACAACGCCCCGGACGGCGCTCCCGGCCCGGTGACGCTCGTGCGACGTGTCCTCGTCGATCTTCCGTCGTCGCCGGCCGGCGGGCGCACGCCGGTGCCCGAGCTCGCCGGCACCCGTCCCGGCCGGCTGCTGCTGCTCAACGACGGGGACCTCACGTACGCCAAGATCAGATTCGTCGCGGGGGAGCTGCCCGGCCTCGGCGCCGTCCTGGCTGAGCTGGGCGACCCGCTCGCCCGCGCTGTCGTGTGGGCGGCCGTCGCGGACGCCACCCGGGACGCCGAATGGCCCGCGGCAGACTACCTGGCGCTCGCCGCGCGGGCGCTGCCCGCCGAACGCTCGGTCGCCGTCTTCGAGGACGCGCTGCGCTTCGCCGCCGCGACCGTCGTCGACGTCTTCCTGCCCGAACGGGACCAACCCGCCGCCCGCGCCGCGCTCGCCGGCGCCTGCCGCCGCGTCATCGCGGGTGCCGCCGGGACGTCCGGCCTGCTGCTGGCGGCGGCCCGCGGCCTGGTGCGGTGCGCGGGGACGTCCGAGGTGGACGAGCTGCGCGGCTGGCTCACCGGCCGTGGCGTCCCCGACGGCCTCGTCGTCGACCCGGACCTGCGCTGGCTGGTGCTCGACCGGCTGGTCGTCCTGGACGCCGCCGGGGAGGCCGAGATCGCCGCCGAGCTGGACCGCGACCGCAGCACCCGGGCCGCCGAGCATGCCGCGCGGAGCAGGGCGGCGATCGGCGAGCCGGCGGCCAAGGCCCGGGCGTGGCAGGCCGTCACCGAGGACCGCGCCACCTCGGTACGGCTGGTGGCGGCCACGGCCCAGGGCTTCTGGCGACCGGAGCAGGCCGAGCTCACCGCCGGCTACGTCGACCGGTACTTCGCCGACATGCCCACGCTGGCGTCGGCCCGCTCCCCGCATGCCGTCCGGCAGGTGGCCGCCGCCGCCTTTCCCCGTTACGCGGTCGAGGCCTGGACGCTTGCCGCGGCTCAGGAGATGTTGAGCCGCGGCGACGTCGGCCAGGTGCTCTCCCGCGTGGTCGTCGACGCCGCCGACGACCTGCGCCGGGCCCTCACCGCCCGCGAGCTGCACCTGCGGGTGATCAGCGCCCCGTGAAGTCGGGGGTCCGCCGCTCGGTGAACGCTGCCCGTGCCTCGGCGTAGTCCTCGGTGGACTGCACGATCGCCATGTGCGAGGCGATCATGTCGAGGCTGGCGCGCAGGTCCATGGTCTGCGACTGGTAGACGGTCTTCTTGATCATGGCGGCGGAGATGGGGGACATGCCCGCGAGCCGCCCGGCGAACGCGTAGGTCGCGTCGAGGAGCTCGTCGTCCTCGTAGACCCGGTTCACCATGCCGATCCGCTCGGCCTCGACGCCGTCCACCGTGTCGCCGGTCAGCAGCAGTTCCAGCGCCTTGGCCGGTCCGACCAGGCGGGGAAGCAGGTAGCACCCGCCATCGCCGGGAACCAGGCCGATCTTGATGTAGCCCTCGGCCAGTCGCGCCGAGCGCCCCGCGAACCGCAGGTCGCACATCAGCGCCATGTCGAGCCCGGCGCCGACGGCCACCCCGCTGATCGCCGCGATGAGCGGCTTCTCCAGGTCGAGGACGGCGCGGGCCACCTTGTGGACGCCCTCGGTGAGCATCCGCCGGCGCGCGATCGGTGTGGGCTCGATGCCGCCCAGCACCGCCAGGTCGATCCCCGAGCAGAAGGCGCCGCCGGCGCCGGTCACGACGACGACCCGCACCCGGGGGTCGGCGGCCGCGGACCGCAGCGCCTCCGCCCAACGGTCGATCATGGTCAGGGTGAACGCGTTCTTCACCTGCGGCCGGTTGAGGGTGATCGTCGCGATGGCGCCGTCCACCGTGTAGATCAGCTCGTCGGCGTCAGGGCGGGCCGGGCGGGCCGTGTTCTCGTCGCTCATCTGGCCGTCCTACCAGTCCAGCCCCGCCGGAGGCGCTGGTGTGTGCGCGAGGCCCTCTGCAGGCGTCAGTGTGAACGTTCCCACCAGTGGTGGCGGCTGTGCCGGCCGCCACCGGCGCTCGCGGGCTCGCGGATCCCGGCGGGCTCGCTGGTTCCGGCGGGCTCGCTGGTTCCGGCGGGCTCACGGGTTCCGGCGGGCGGGGTGTCCGCGCGGCGGGGCTCGTCCGGGTAGACCGACGCCTCGTCGAGGCCCGGCCCGGCGGCAGCCCGGCCGGCGGCCGCCTGGTCCGCGGCGGCCTGATCCCTGACGGCCTGGTCCCTGACGGCCTGGTCCGATGCGGGCGCGGCCGGTTGGAGCTGGCGGCGGTGGCCGCGGGCGTGCCGGCTCGGTTCGGGATGCCCGAGGCGCCGCCGCCGCGCCGTGGCGACGTCACGGACGCCGACCACGCTGAGCCGGCCGAGCGCGCTCGCGCCGAGGAAGAGCATCGCCGCGCCCAGCCCGTAGAAGAAACTGATCATGATGAGCGCCTGGAGTCCCTTGCCCCCGAGCGGGACGCCCATCGCCGCCGGGTTCCAGATCTGTGACAGCGGTGGCCCGACGACGAACCACACCCCGGCGACCGTCGCCAGCGTGGCGCCGAACGCGGCCATCGCCCGGTTCTGGCTGAATATCAGGATCAGCCCGCCCACGACCGCGACGATGCCGGGCAGGACGGACAGCCAGAAGCGGTTGGCCGTCCACTCCCACGTCTGCGTCGTGAAGCCGAAGTCGAAATAGGGCCCTACGAACGGGATGAGGGCCCCCCAGATGCCGAGCGCCACGAGCAGGAACCCGCTGAGGGCACCCTTCGTCCGCGGGACGTGCCACATGTCGCGACCACGTGGCCGATCGATCACTGCCGTGTCCATGCCTTCTCCCTCCCCGTCCGTTACCGCGGTCCGCGGGTGGTCGCCGAACGGGTCGTGCTGACGTGGGACATCACGCCCGCGGGCCACAGAGCCAGGGCCGCGAGCACGGCCACCGTCGTGGCCACGGCGAGCAGCACCCAGGCGTTGAGGATCATCCCGACCAGCGCGAGCACCAGTCCGACGACGACGACCCCCGTGAGCGCCCACACAAGAACGGGGCGCTCACGGGGCGGGCTCGAGTGCATGGTCATCGGACACCTCGGTTCCTTGGCCGGCCACGGGCCTCCCGCATGGGCCGTCGGTGCCGAGATACCCCGTCTCCACGCATTCCAGCGGCCCGGACGTGGGATGACCTCGATTCCGTCAACTGTTCGACTACTGACGTCGGTAATCTGGCGTCCCATGGGTTGGCTGTGGGGAGCCTCGCCGGCCTGGTTCGGGGCGGCCCGGTTCCGGCCTGCCCGGCTCTGGGCGGTTCGGGTCCGGCCCGGCTGGTCCCGGCTCGCCCGTTTTGTTGGGATCCGGCGGCGTGGCCTCGGGGGTGTGGTCTGCCTGGTCGCGGTGGTGTCGGCGGTTTTCGTCCCGGCGGGCGTCGCGCTGCTGACCGTGCACGAGACAGCCCAGCAGGCCCGTTTCTACCGCGGCGCGCTGGACGAGGCGCGGGTGCACGAGCGGATCGGCGACGAGGTCCTGACCGACCCGGTGCTCACGGACGTGACCGGTGACCTGCTCGCCGACCTGCCCGTGGACCCGGACCTGATGGTCGACAACCTGCAGCTCGTCGTCCCGCCGTCGGCGCTGCGCGGGATGACCGACGGCGTCGCCGACAACGTCGCCGCCTACCTCGACGGCAGCCGCGCCGAGTTCGTCCTCGCCGTCGACCTGCGGCCGATCCTCGACAACATCGGGCGGCTCGCGTCCGTTTACCTCGCCGGGCAGGTGTCGGGCGCGCCGCGGTACCGCACAGAGGACGTCGCCGCCGCCCTGCGCGACGTCCTCGACGGTGTGGACCGGGTCAGCCAGGGCCGCCCGCCCGCCTCCGTGCCCGAGATCGATCTCACCGACGATCAGGTCGCCTGGGCGACCGACCTGCTGGTGAGCCGGGTGGACGGGGCCGACCGGCCGGTCGCGCGGGAACAGGTGCTGGTCGCGCTGCGCTCCGGTGATCTCGGCGCCGCGCTGGCGGTCGTCGGCCCGCTGATCTTCGCCGGGGACGTGTCCGCCGTCGCCGACCTGCGGTCGCGCCTGGCCGGCGGCACCGTCCTCGACCTCGGCCGCCCGCTCGCGGACGCGCCCGGCGGCCCGGCCGGCTTCGTGCTCCGCACGATCCACACGATCGGCGGCACGGGCATGCTCGCCCTCGCCGCGCTCTGCTTCGCCCTGCCCGCCGGCGTGCTCGGTCTCGCCGTCCGGCGGCGCGGACCGTCGGTGCGGCTGGTGGGCGCCGCGCTCGTCGCGGGCGGGCTGTCCGCGCTGGCCGCGGGGGTCCTCGTGACCGGCCTGGTCGGCGACCCGCTCGCGCCGCTGCGCGGGCCGGACTCGCCGCTTCCCCCGGCGGGGCGGGTCCTCGCCGGAGACGTCGGCCGCGTGCTGGTCGCCAACGTGCGCGCGACCTGGAGCGAGATCGCGGCGATACCGCTCCTGGCCGGGCTCCTCCTCGGCACCGTGACGGTGGTGGTGCGCCGGCTGTCGCGCGCCGAGTGGCGCGTGCGGCGCCTGGTGGCGGTGGGCACGACCTGCTCGGTGTTCGTCGCCGTGTCCTGGGTGCTGATCCCCGGCGAGGCGGGCACCGGCACCGCGTTCTGCAACGGCGGGGCGGACCTGTGCAACCGGCGCTACTCCGACGTGGTCTACCCGACGACCCACAACGGGATGGCGTCCGTGCAGGCCGGGTTCCTCGGCGCGGTGCAGGACCCCGACCTGGTGGGCCAGCTCGACAGCGGCATCCGCGCTCTGATGCTCGACGTCCACCACTGGACGACACCCGCGGAGATCGAGTCGTTCCTGGCCGAGCTGCGCCCGCGGGCCCGCGAGGCGCTCGCCCCGTTCGCCACCGGTGCCCGTTCGAGCCGCCCCGGGCTCTGGCTCTGCCACGGCATCTGCCAGCTCGGCGCGACCCGCCTGGACGACGCGCTGGCCGGCGTCGCGGGCTGGCTGGCGCGCAACCCGGCCGAGGTCATCACCATCATCGTCCAGGACGGCGTCGCGCCCGAACCGATCATGGCCGCGTTCCGGGTGGCGGGCCTCGGTCAGTACCTGGTCCGCCCGCCCGCGCCGGGCCGGCCGTGGCCGACCCTCGGCCAGCTGATCGACCGCGGCCGGCGCCTGGTCGTCTTCGCCGAGAACGGGGACGTGCCCGGCACCTGGTACCGCAACTTCTACCGCTCCAACGCGGACACCCCGTTCGACGTCCGGATCCCCGGGGGCTTCAGCTGCCGGATCGGCCGCGGGGCCAGCCGGCCCACCATGCTCCTCATCAACCACTGGCTCACCGACCACGCCGCCACCCGCGCCGACGCGGCGCTGGTGAACACCAGCTCGTCGCTGACGGCGCATGCCGAGCAGTGCGCCGCCCGCGGGCTGCGCCCGACCTTCCTCGCGGTCAACTTCGCGACGGTCGGTGATCTTGTCGCCACCGTCGCCGCCTACAACCGGCATTCGCCCGACTGATCGCTCGGGTGCTCCCGGTCATCGGAATGTCGCTGTATGTGAGCTGTATGTGAGCTGTATGTGATGGGAAGATTCCCTACCGGGTCGGGACGGAGGTGACATCGACCCCCCGCCGCCCCGGCCGGACCGTCTAAGCCCGCCGCCCGCTGGGGAGGAACGCCTCATGGAACCGCGGCGTCACCTGCCCTTCCGGGTCCTCGGCCCGCTGGAGGTGAATGCGTCCGACGGCCACACCGTGCCGATCGGGCAGCCGAAGAAGCGGCGTCTGCTCTCGCTGCTGCTGTTCAGCCGCGGCCGCTGGACGAGCACCGAGCGGATCCGCTCGGTGCTGTGGGACGCGGACCCGCCGCCCTCGGCCCTCGGCAACATCAAGACCTACGTCTCCGACCTGCGCCAGATGCTCCCGCCGGGGGAGACGGCCGGACTCGGCCGCATCCAGAGCCGGCCGGGCGGCTACCGGCTCAACGCCGCCGCCACCGAGGTCGACGTCTGGATCTTCGAGGACGCGGCGCGCCGCGGCCAGGACGCCCGGTGGGCCGGCGACCGCGACCGGGCCGTCGATCTGTTCGGCGACGCGCTGGCCGTGTGGCGCGGCGAGCCGTACGACGAGCTTCCCGAGGAGGTCACCCGCGCCGAGTCGGCCCGCCTGCACGAACTGCGCGCGGTGGTGCACGAGGACCTCATCGACGCGCTGCTCGACCGCGGCCAGTACGACCGGGTCCTGCCGATGCTGCGGGCGCTGACCGTTCAGCACCCGCTGCGGGAGCGGCTGTGGGGCCAGTTCCTGGTGGCGGCATGCCGCTCCGGGCACCGCGCCGAGGCGCTCGCCGCCTACCGCACCGCCTACCACCTGCTGTCCCGGGAGCTGGGCGTGGAACCCAGCGGTGAGCTGCGCCGGATCCACGCACAGGTGCTCGCCGGCGAGCTCGACGCGGCCACAGCGCCGGCTGGGGCGCCGGCCGGGGCGAACGGATGGGGCGGCGGCCGCGCGCGCCCGCGCGCCGCCGGCGGACGAGAGGAACGGGTCTGACCGTGTCGACGCAGCTGCGCAAGCACGTGATCCGCACCGAGACCGAGTACGGCGCCGTCCTGCTCGACGAGCGGACCGGCCGTTACTGGACCCTGAACCCCACCGCCGACCTCGCCGTCGGCGTGCTGGCCGGCGGTGGGACGCTCGCGCAGGCCGTGAGCGCGGTGACCGCCGCCTTCGACGTCGATGCCGCGACCGCGCGGTCCGACGTCGAACGGCTGGTCGCGACGCTGCGCTCGGCCGGGCTGGCCCGGTGAGCCGCCGGCCCCGGCGTGGCGGGGCCCAGCGAGGCGGGGCCCAGCGAGGCGGGGCCTGGTGGCGGTGGCTGCGCCGGGACGCGCTCGCCCTGCTGGCCGTCACGCTCGCCCGTGTGCTGATCAGGCTGCCGCCGGGACGGCTGCGTCGGGTGATGGAACTGCTGGCCGCCGGGACGCGGCCGGCCGGGTACCGGCAGACCCTGGCGGCGATGGAGGCGGTCACGGCGGTCAGCCGGACCTGCCGCGGCCAGTCCGGGTGCCTGCCGCGCGCGGTCGCCACCGCGCTGGTCTGCCGCGTCTCGGGGAGGTGGCCAACATGGCGGACAGGAGTACGGGCCGTGGGCTCGTTCGCGGCGCACGCCTGGGTGGAGGCCGACGGCCTGATGGTCGGCGAGTCCGTCCCGCCGGACACCTACCGGCCGATGATCACGGTCCGGTCGCGGCCGCGACCGGCCGCCCGGGTGAGGTGACCACGCCCCCGCGGCCGTGGCCGCCGACCGGCGGTCCGCCGCCCGGGCCCTCGGGGCCGTTGGGTGGCCCGCCGCCCGGGTTGTCCGGGCCGCCGGGCCTGAGGCCGCCTGGTGCCGGGCCGCCGGGGCCCCGCCCGGGTTTCGGTGACCTGTGGCGGCTGCTGCGCGGGCACGGTCGGCTGATCACGTTCGCGACCACCCTCACCGCGTTCGGCACGGTGATCGGCCTGGCGCAGCCCCTGCTGGTGCGCGCGGTCATCGACGCGGCGCGGGCCGGCGGGGTGCCGGTCCTGCTGATCGTCGTGCTCGTCGCGGTCTTCCTCGTCGAGGCGGCCGTCGACACCTGGGGGCACTACCTGCTGGAGTGCACCGGGCAGCGGGTGCTGCTGGGCCTGCGGCGCAGGCTGATCGGCCACCTGCTGCGGCTCCGTATCCGCGTGTTCGACGCCGAGCGCATCGGTGACCTCCTCTCCCGCTCGAACGCGGACACCACGGTGGTCCGGGACGCCGTGGCCTACAGCCTGACCACGTTCGTCACCAGTGTGATCGGGGTGCTCGCCGCGATCGGTCTGATGGTCTGGCTCAGCCCGGTGCTGTTCGGGCTGGTGCTGGTCGCGGTGGTCGTGGCCGGCGCGATCGTGCTGACGGCACTGGCCCGGGTGCGGGCCGTCTCGGAGCAGGGGCAGGCGAGCATCGGGCGGATGACCGCCGACCTGGAACGGGCGCTGACCGCGATCCGCACCGTGCGTGCCAGCAACGCCGAGGAGCGGGAGACCGAGCGCATCGGCGGGCACGCCGACGACGCCTACCGCGCCGGGCTGCGCATGGCCCGGCTCAGCGCGGTGATCGCCCCCGCCACCCAGCTCGCGGTGCAGGGCTCCGTCCTGGTGGTCCTGCTCGCCGGCGGTGTCCTGGTCGCCCGCGGCACGACGTCCCTGGGTGACCTGGTCGCCTTCCTGCTGTACGCGACCTACCTGGTGATGCCGCTGTCGCAGCTCATCGAGTCCGCGCAGACCATCCAGCGCGGCCTGGGCGCGCTGACACGCGTGAACGTCGTGTTCACGATGCCGCCGGAGGAGGAGCCGGCACCGGCCGGGCCCGTGACGCAGGTGAGGACCCTGGCGTCGGTGGGGGACGGGGCGTCGGTGGGGGACGGGGCGGCCGCGACGCCGGCGCTGGAGTTCCGCGGCGTCTGGTTCTCCTACGTCGAGCGGCCCGTCCTGCGGGGACTGTCGTTCACCGTGCCGGCGCGGGGCCAGGTCGCGCTGGTCGGGCCGTCCGGGGCCGGTAAGTCGACGGTGCTGGGCCTGATCGAGCGGTTCTACGAGCCGGACGCGGGGGAGATCCTCGTCCACGGCGTGCCGCTGGGCTGCTCCGAACGGGCCCAGACCCGGCGGCAGGTCAACCTCGTGGAGCAGGACGCCCCGGTGCTCAGCGGCTCGCTGCGCGACAACCTCGCCTACGCCTGCCCGGACGCCACCGACGCCGAGATCGCCGAGGTCGTCGACATCGCCCGGCTCACCGCGGTCGTCCGCCGCCTGCCCGCCGGCCTCGACACCGACGTCGGGGACCACGGGGTACTGCTCTCCGGCGGGGAGCGCCAGCGCGTCGCCGTGGCCCGCGCGCTGCTGGCCCGGCCCACCCTGCTGCTGCTCGACGAGCCGACGTCCCAGATGGACGCGGTCAACGAGCACGCGCTGACCCGGGTGATGGCGGACATCGCCGCCCGCCGGGCGCTGCTGGTCATCGCGCACCGCATCTCGACGGTCCGGGCGTCGGATCTGATCGTCGTGCTCGACGAGGGCAGCGTGGTCGCCACCGGCCGGCACGAGGAGCTGCTGCGCACCTCACCGGACTACGCCCGCCTCGCCGCCGTCGGCCTGGACCGCACGGCCTGACGGGCGGTTCACGGGCCCTGCCGGCGCAGCGTCGCCGCGGCCAGGGCCAGGGCGACCAGCGTGCACGCGGCGATGACGAGGGCATCCCGGACGACCAGCGCCGGCACCCCGGGGGAGGCGCCGATCCGGGTCAGCGCGTCCACGACGTAGGTCATCGGGAGCAGGAAGCTCACCGTGGCGAGGACGGGATGCAGCTGGCTCTGCGCCACGAGGATGCCGCACAGCAGGAACTGGGGGAGCAGGACCGGTGGCAGGAACTGCACCGCCTGGAACTCGGAGTTCGCGAAGGCGCTGGTGAGCAGGCCGAGCGCGGTGCCGAACAGGGCGGCGAGCACGGCGAGCAGGCCGAGCACCGGCAGCGGCCCGGCGATGTGCAGGTCCAGCAGGACGACGGCCGTCGTGGTCGTGACGACGGCCTGCGCGACGGCGAGCAGCCCGAACGCGATGCCGTACCCGGCGAGCAGGTCGCCGCGGCCGATCGGCGTGGTCATCAGGCGCTCCAGCGTCCCGGACCGCCGTTCCCGCAGCATGGCGACCGAGGTTAGAAAAAACATCGTCATCAGCGGAAAGACGCCGAGCAGGCCCGTCCCGGCCCGGTCGAAGGCGGTGGGGCTGTTCGCGAAGATGGCCTGCAGCAGCCCCAGCAGCGTGGGTGGGAGTACGAGGACGAGCAGGACGGTGCGCCGGTCGCGGCGCATCTGGCGGATCACCCGCAGCGCGGTGCTGCTGGTGCGCGCGAGGTTCAGCGGCTGGCGCGTGTTCCTGCCACGGGCCTCCGGCGTGCCGCGGGTTCGGGGCACGCCGAGGGCCGAGGGTGCGTCGCTCGCCCGGGAAGCGCCGACAAGCCGGGGGCTGTCCCGCGGGGGAGGCGCGTCGCCGCGTACCGGGGAGTCGGCGCAGGCCGGCGCGGACGACTCCACCAGGCACAGGAACGCGTGGTCGAGGTCGCCGGCCCCGGTCAGGGCGAGCAGGTCGGCGGGCTTCTCGTCCGCGATCAGCCGGCCCTCGCGCAGCAGCAGGAGGCGGTCACAGCGGGCCGCCTCGTCCATCACGTGTGAGCTGACGAGCAGGGTCAGGCCGCGGTCGGCCATCCGGTGGAACTCGTCCCACAGCTCGCGGCGCAGCACCGGGTCGAGGCCGACGGTCGGCTCGTCCAGGACGAGCAGCTCGTGCCCGCCGATGATCGCGGCGGCCAGCGACACCCGGGAGCGCTGGCCGCCGGAGAGCTGGCCGACCGGGGTGCGGCCCTCGGTCGCCAGGCCGACCCCGGATGCGGCGCGCTCGGCCCGGCGGATGATCTCGGCTGGGCTGAGGACCCGGTCCGCGGAGAGCGCTGCGAAATAACGCAGGTTCTCGTCGACGGTGAGATCGTCGTAGACGGAGGCGGTCTGGGTGGCGTAGCCAACCCGCCGCCGGAGCTCGATCTCGCACGCGTCGAGGCCGAGTACCCGTAGCTCTCCGCTCACTCCGCGCTGGATGCCGACGACCGCCCGCATCAGCGTGGTTTTTCCGCATCCGCTCGGGCCGATGACTCCGGTGACCGATCCGCGGGGAACCTCGAACGACAGGCCGTGCACGATTTCCCGCCCGCCGTGGCCAGCATGGCCGCCCCAGCTCGTCCCACGTCGTATGTGGAGGTCCACCGCCCGGACCGCCAGATCGTCGTCGGCCTTTGGAACACGTCGTTCCGACGTTCTCGGCTCGGCCACGGGCGTCAGCCTAACGGCATCGCGAGGTCGCCGTCGCTCGCTACAATGACCGTATGGGTGAGGTTCGCGAGAATGCTGTAGTTAACAACGATGCTGTAGTTAACAAGAATACTGTGGTTAACAAGAATACTGTGGTTGGCGGGAATTCTGTGGTTGGCAAGAACGCTGTGGTCCGAGAGGATTCTGTGGTTGGCGGGAATGCTGTGACTCGTGAAGGAATGTCGGATTCGCGAAGGGTCGCCAGTTGAAGAAGGCGTGGAAGTTCCTGAAGGAATGGTAAACGAAGAAGATGCGGGAGTTCGCGTGGATGTGTCCGCTCAAGCGGGTGGTGCGTTTCGCGAGAATTCGGTGAATGGCGCGGGGTCCGATGGGGATCCGGGTGCGACCGGTGTCTGCGACGTGCCGTCGGGGCCGGGTGTCGGCCCACGGGCCGACGCCCGCAAGGCGCACGGGCGAGCTGGGAAGCAGAGCCGGTGCGTCTCGACCGATCCCGGGCGCCACTCCAGGGGTGAGCCGGGCGCGCCGGTGGTGATCGTCGAGTACGGCGACTTCGAGTGCCCCTACTGTGCCCGTGCGGCCGCCATCCTGCACGAGCTGGTCGACTCCTCTGACGGCCAGGTCCGGCAGGTGTTCCGGCACTTCCCGGTCTTCGACATCCATCCCTACGCACTCACCGCCGCGCTGGCGGCCGAGGTCGCCGGGGCGCACGGCCGGTTCTGGGAGATGCACGACCTGCTGTTCACGAACCAGGACAAGCTGGCCGACAAGTACCTCATGGCCTTCGCCCGGTCCCTGGGGATGGAGACCGACCTCGTCGTCGGCGACCCGGCCCAGCCCTACGGCGACGCCGTCGAGGCCGACTACGCCGGCGGCGCCGAGCTGCGGGTGCAGGGCACCCCGACGATCTTCATCGACGGGGTGCGGTACCGCGGCCGGCTCGAGCTCGGGCCGTTGCGGACGGCCGTCGCCCGCACGGGTTCCGGCCGGTCAGCGGATGACCGGGATGACAGCCGGCGTCGGCGAGTGCCATGGGCGCGGCGGTAGCGCCGGGATCGCCTCGTCGGAGCCCGGCGAGCACAACGACCAGCGTTCCCCGACATAGCGCAGCACGAACGTGCCCAGCACCGCGGCGGCGAAGGAGCCGACCAGAATCCCGATCTTGGCCTGCTCGGCGAGGGCCTCGTCGGTGAACGCCAGCTCGGTGACGAACAGCGAGATGGTGAACCCGATTCCGGCGAGGACGGCCGCGCCCACCAGGTGGCCGTAGCGGACACCGCCGGGCAGCGCGCCGAGCCCGGTGCGCATGGCGACCAGCGAGGTCGCCGTGATCCCGATCCCGTTGCCGACCAGGAGCGCGACCGCGACCCCGATCGTGACCGGGGAGGTGGACGCGTCCGCGAGGGTGTGGCTGTCGAGGTGCACGCCCGCGTTGGCCAGGCCGAAGATCGGCACGATCAGGTACGCGCTGAGCGGGTGCAGGGTGTACTGCAGCCGTTCGCTGGTGGAGACGGTGGACTTGGCCGCGGAGACGGCCAGCGCGGCCCGCGAGGCCGTGGAGTCCTCCCGTAGTGCCCGGACGTAGATCGGCACCTCGTCGATCTGCTCGCGGCGCGGCGGCGCGGACGGCAGGACCAGCCCGATGATCACGCCGGCGAGCGTCCCGTGCACCCCCGACGAGTAGATCGCTACCCAGAGAACGAGCGCGGCCACCACGTACGGCGGCAGCCGCCAGACACCCATCCAGCGCATGACCCCGATCACGACCAGGACGGCGGCCGCGGCGCTGAGCCAGACCGCGTCCACCTGGTCGGTGTAGAAGATCGCCACGACGGCGATCGCGCCGATGTCGTCGACGATGGCCAGCGTCAGCAGGAACAGCCGCAACCGGTCGGGGCAGCGCGGCCCGAACAGGGCGAGAATGCCGACGACGAAGGCGGTGTCGGTCGACATCGGGATGCCCCAGCCGTCTGCGGCGGGCCCGGAGGAGTTGAACAGGAAGTAGATCAGCGCCGGCAGTGTGAGACCGCCGACCGCGGCGAGCGCGGGCACGGCGACCGTCCGGCGGTCCCGCAGTTCCCCGGTGGTGAACTCGCGGTTGATCTCCAGCCCGACGACCGCGAAGAAGATCGCCATCGCGCCGTCGTTGACCCAGTGGTGCAGGGTCATCGACAGCGCCGCGTCCCCCACCCCGAGGGTGGCGGTGGTCTCCCAGAGGTCGTGGTAACTGTCCGCGACGGGGCTGTTCGCCCAGATCAGCGCCGCCGTCGCGGCGATGACGAGCAGGACGGCGCCACCCGCCTCCGTCGCGAGGAACTCGCGGACGGACGGCGCGACCTGGGGCAGCCGGACCCGCAGCTCCGGCCCCGGCCTGGTCGGAACGGTCATGCGGCCGGGATTTCTGCGCTCGGGATCGGTGGGGTCGGGCTCATCGTGTGCGGCGATCCTCTCGAGGTGAAATCGTGCGTGCCTCCGCACGTCATCCTCGTGCCTGGCGCCGGCCTGGGCGCCCGGACCGGGTGACCCGTTCGTGGGCCGCCCCGGGCCCCGGCGGTCGGTCAGACCCGGCGGACCTTCCAGATGCACTCCGAGGGCCACCGGCGCGCCCACGCCTCCTCGGCGTTGTCGCGGTGGGTGGCGTCCGCGCCGGTCTCGGGCCTCGGCTCGACGAGGTCCTCGACGACGAACCCGCTCTCGCGGAACAGCCTGATCCAGGCCCCGTACGGCAGGTTCGCGCTGACCAGGCCGTCGGTGTCGGAGATGAGGCGCAGGCCGAAGTAGTCACCGACGAGCCGGTCGCCGGCGGCCTCGGCGCCGTCCGGGATGCTGATCTCGTAGATCGGGCTCACGTGACCGAAGGCGAGCAGTCCGCCGGGGCGCAGGATCCGGGCCGCCTCGGGGATCGCCCGGTAGGGATCGGCGAACGAGAAGGCGCCGTGATCGGCGAAGACGATGTCGAACGACCCGGCCGCGAACGGCACCTCCTCCGCGCTGGCCTGCACGAGCGGGAATTCGAGCCCGGTCTCGCGCTGGAGCCGGCGGCTGTGGTGCAGCTGGCGCTCGGAGAGGTCGAGCCCCACCGGATGCGCGCCGCGGCGGGCGAGCGCGGTCGACCACTGGCTCCCGCCGCAGCCCATCTCCAGCACGTCGAGTCCGACGACGTGGCCGAGGACGTTCAGCCGCGACTCGGGGATGCCCCACACCCCCCAGGTGATGTCGCCGGTGAACGCCTGCCCGCGGATCTGGGGGGCGTTGAACCGCTGGTAGTCGTCGGAGATCTCGTTCCACCGGGTGCGATTGTTCCGCACGTGGGTGTCGTCGCCGATCATCCGTTCGTCCGCTCCTCGTTGAACGTCGCCGCCATTGCACGTCGTGGCCACCACGCGCCGTGGCGCGATGGTGGTCGGGCGCGGGGATGCCGTGGTGGGCGCCGGTGCCGGGTTCCCGCGTCATAGCCCTGACGTGGGCGTCTGCCGCGCACGCGGCAGACGCGGCATCCGCCGGGCCCCGTGACTGTACGAGACGCGACAGAAGGGGTACACGGGGGGTGCGGCGGGCGAACCGCGCAGATCGGCTCCCGGGGCCGGGTCGTGGGGCCGGGTCGTGGGAGGGCGAATCACGACGACGGAACGGTTCGAGGTGGGACGGGAGATCGCCGCGTCGCCGGCGGGCGCGGTCACCGGATCCGGGGGCCCGGTCACCCGGTCACCCGGTCAACGCTGGTACGGGTGGGTGCGCCGCTTGTCGCGCAGGGCGGACCCCCACCAGCAGAGCTGGTCCAGCAGCGCTGTCGCCGCGCCGTCCACCGGGCCGGGGTCGAGCGGCTCGCCGTCGGCACCGAACCGGCTCCAGGCGTTGTGGAAGCTGACCGTGTCGCGGATCGTGACCGCGTGCAGCTCGGCGAAGACGACCCGCAACGCCTCGACGGCGCGCAGCCCGCCGGACATCCCGCCGTAGGCGACGAACGCGACGGGCTTGGCGTGCCACTGCGGGCCGAGTGCGTCGACGGCGGTCTTGAGCGGTCCGGGGAAGCTGTGGTTGTACTCCGGGGTGACGATCACGACCGCGTCGGCGGCGCCGACGCGGTCCGCGAAGGACTCCCAGGTCATCGGGTCGACAGCGGCCGTGTCGACAACGGCGGTGTTCGCGCCGCCGATCCCGGCGATCCCGGCGAGGTCGACGACGTCCACGGTGACGTCGGGGCGCTGCCCGGCCCGGCGGGCGAACCACCCGGCCACGACCGGGCCGAACCGGCCGGCGCGGACGCTCGCGAGCACGACCGCGACCCGCAGCGGTGTGATGTCCGGGGTGTGCTCGGCGGCACTCGGTGGTGTGTCCGCGGGCCCGGCTTCAGTCGCCGCGCGCTGGTTGGAGATCGTCAGATCGCTCATGACGGCCAGACTAAAGGTTAAACCTAACTTCAGGTCAAGGTATGGGCGCGGGACGTGGCAGGGCCTGGACGGTCGGTGGAGTCCGGGGATGGACGGGCGTTCAGCGTGGTCTGACGGTCACCCGGGTCCAGGCGCCGACGAAGACGTGGTCGCCCTCGCGCACGAGCGCCGAGTCGTCCACACCCACCCTGGCCAGGTGGGCCGCGTCCGGGCCGAGCCAGGTCCCGTTCGCCGAGCGGAGGTCGGTCACCGTGACCGTCCCGTCGGCGTGCCGCTCAAGCAGTGCGTGCGAGCGGGACACGCCAGGATCCATGGGAGGCAGCGAGAGATCGAGCTCCGGTGCCTGGCCTCGGGAGCGGCTGCGCCGTCCGATGACCGCCCGTGGGGCCGTCATCCGGATCAGCCGGCCGGCCGCGTCGGTGGGGAAGACCGCGCCGTCGTTCTCCCCGCGGTCGAAGTAGGCGCGGTCGGGAGCGATCTCGACCGCCCACGCGGTGCCCGCCGATCCGGTGCCCGCCGAACCGTTGTCCGCCGACCTGGTGCCCGCCGAACCGTTGGACGCCCACCCGTCGGTCGCCTCCGGAGCGGCGCGCGTCGCCGCGCGGCCCAGTGGGACCACGCCGACCGCCCGGGGGCCTGTCCCGGCGACGGCGTTGTGACCGCACGCGCGGCAGACGGGCTCGGTCACCGGCATGGGGAACCCGCACCCGGCGCACGGGGCGTCCGCGCTGACCTGGCCCGGAGGGTGCGGCGAGCTCACCGCCGGGCGGGCATGGTGACGGTCGAGCCCGCGTCCAGGTCCATCTCGTCGAGGGTGTCGACCTGGGGACGCAGCCGTACCGCTCCGGTGGCCGCGTCGTCGATGTCGACGACCTTCGCCAGCCGTTCGAGGGTCGCGCCGTCGTCGGCGGCGGCCGCGATCCGCGCGGCCCTGCCGAGCAGGGTGACCGCGCTGACCTCGTCCCCGTCGCGGCGTGCCGCGAGCCCGCCCTGCACGGCGCGCGCCAGCTCCGTCTGGCCGGTGTAGTGCGCGACGACCTCGTCGATGCGGGTCGACAGCTCGTCATCCTCGGACCACGCGGCGAGCACCGCCGTCCGGGAGAGCTCGTCCTCGCCCGCGATCACGCTGACGCGGGCGGCGAGCCGTTCGTTCCCCACCGGCGCCGGGGGGACGTCGACGCACAGGTGGTACTCCCGTGTCCCGGTGGCCCAGGCGCCCGTCGGATGGTCGCGGGTGAGCGGATTGACCTCGACGGCCCGCGCGGTGAGGTCCTCGAGCTCGGGCGACACCTGGCGCAGGAACCGGATCGTCGCCCCCTTGGGCGTCCACACCCGCAGGCCGACCCGGTCGATCCCGCGGGCCTGTGCCCGCTCGATCAGCGAGCGGAAGTCCTCCACCATCTCCGCCGGCTCGCGCAGCAGGGCGACGCTGCCCAGCAGGGTGGAGGCGACGCGGCGCAGCTCCGCCACCTTCCAGTCGGCACCGACGCCGCGGCAGTCGCACTGGAACCGGCCCTCACACGCGGCCAGCGCGGCGGCGAAGACGGCCTCGCTCTCGCCGTTCTGGCCGTCGGTCAGCAGGATCGCGTGGTGGATGGCGTCCGGGCGGGTGGCCATCAGGTCGCGGGCGAGCAGCAGCCACCGGCCCATGGCGGTGCCGCCGTGGGGCCGCAGCCGTTTCACCGCGGCCTTCGCGGCCTCGCGGGTCCGCGGCGACGCCTCGACGAGCTCCTGGCGCGTCGGGTACACCATTTCGGCCTGCCCGGTGCCCGCCACCACGGCGAACGCGACACCGTCGTGCAGCGTGTCGACGGCGGCCTGGGCCGCCCGGCGGGCTTCGATGATTTTCGAGTGGGGGTAGTCCATCGACCCCGAGCAGTCCAGCAGGATGACCTCGGCGGCGCCCGCCGTGGCGGCGGCCCCGGCCGTCCCGGGGGCGTCGGGGCCGTCGGGAGTACCAGGGCGGACGTCGTGCGCGGTGACGGTGATGACGGCGTGCACCTCGCCCGACCCCTCGGGCAGGTACTTGTTCTGGCTGACCTCGAGACTGAAGTCCACCATCAGGTTCTCCCTGGAATGTCGATGACGATCGCGGTCACGTTGTCGGAGCCGCCCCCGCGCAGCGCCACCTCGACCAGGTGCCGCGCGACGTCGATCGCCGGCGCGCCGGGCCCGAGCGCGTCGACGTGGCCGGCGAGCGTCTCCGCCGCGGAGGCGTAGTTCCACAGGCCGTCGCTGCACAGCACGACCCGTCCCGCGCTCGGCAGCGCGACGGCGCGGATCCGGGGAATGGCGGAGGCGCTCCCGACTCCCAGCCAGCGCGTGATCGTATGGGCGTCGCGTCCGCGTTCGGCCAGCTCAGGGGCCAGCCGGCCGGCCCGCACGGCCTCGGCGGCGACGGTGTCGTCCTCGGTGAGCCGGCGTGCGCCGGAGCTGTCGACCAGGTACGCGCGGCTGTCGCCGAGCCATCCGACGACCAGCGTCGCGTCCACGACGACGGTGCCCACGAACGTGCACGCGGGGGAGAGGCCGAGCCCGGCCGCCCCCGCGACGGCCGCGTTCTGAGCCGCCCGCGCGGCGTCACGCAGGGCGGCCGCCATCTCGCCGGCCGTGTCCCGCTCCGCTTCGGGTGTCGCCGCCCCGCCTGCCCGCCCGCCACCGAGGTAGGCCTGCTGCGGTGCGAGGCCGGGGCCCGGCCCGCCCGCCGGCACCGGAACGGCCCGGGACCGCCAGGCCTCGACCCGGTCGGTCAGCAGAGCCGTCGCGGCCGCGGCAGCGGCCGCGGCAGCCGGACCGGAGCCCCGCGCACTCGACACCCCGTCGCAGACGACGCCGACCGCGCCGAGGCCGACCGCGCCGACGCTGCTGTCGGCGGCCAACGTCACGCCCATTCCGTCCTCGTTCGAGTGGTGGACGAGGCCGCGGTCGGACACACCGGCGGCGGTGCCGAGGTCGGTCTCGTACCGGTCGACGTCGGCAACGAGTACGGCGTGCATGGCGGCGGCGGTGGTACGCGAAGCGGGGCCGGTCCCGGAGGCGGCCGTCGCGGTCAGGGCCGCGCCGCACCGCTCGCAGTACCGGTCCCCGGCGAGCGGCGTCGCGGCGCACCGCGGGCAGGCGGGCGGCGTCGTGACCGGGGTCTGCTCCTCGGGGCGGGGCAGCGGCCCTGCCGGGTGCCCGCTCACCGCCGCGTCCTCGGGCGCACGGCGTTCGCGAGATCCACCAGGTCGTAGCGCTCCTGCGCGCTCCGCGCCAGGGTGGCCAGCTCCCGGTAGGCGCGCTCCAGCCCGAAGCGCAGGTCGTCCTCGCGTAGGCGGGTGCCGGCGACCTCGACGTCCGGGTCGGGTGGCGTGTCTCCCGCGAGGAGCAGGTCCAGCGCGCAGCGCAGCAGGTCCCGGGTGAGTGCCACCCGGCGCCGCCGCTCGACGTCCAGGCCAGCGAGGATGCCCGACGCGGCGACCAGGTCGGCGGGCCGCGGCACACCGGCCGCCGTCCTGGTCCCGCGGACGAGCGCGGTCCGGATCCGGGCCTCCTGATACGCCGCCGACGAGGGCGGAACCCGCTCGTAGGCGGCGACCGCGCCGGCGCGGTCCTTCGCCGCGACCCGCACCCGGGCGAGGCCGAACGCGGCGCTGGTGAATCCGTCGTCCGTCCGCGAGACCAGGTCGAACAGCGTGGCGGCCCGGGCCTGGTCGCCGGCCGCCTCGGCCGTGACGGCCAGCGCCAGCTTGGGCGCGAGCTCCCCGGGCACCTGCGCGTACACGTCGGTGAACGCCGCGGCCGCCGCGGCGGTGTCGCCGTCGCCGTCGCCGTCGCCGCCGAGCGCGAGCAGCCCCCGGTACCAGCGAACCCGCCACTCGAACGGATCCTCGGCCTCGACCTCGTCGAGCACGGCCGCGGCGGCGGCGGTGTCCCCGTTCTCGAGGTGGGCGCGGGCCAGCCGGAGCCGGACCTCGACCGTCGCCGGGCTGATGGCCGCCAGCAGCGTGGCGAGCTGCGCGGGCGAACTGTCGGGCAGCGCCGCGAGGGTGCCCGCGGCCGGATCCTCCGGGTCGACGCGCAGCCGTGGCAGGCTCGCCCACCGCGGCCTGACGACCGACCCGTCGGCGTCCTCCCCGGTCAGGTGGACGTCCCCGGTGAACCGCCGGCTCGGCGCGGGCACGGGTGCGCCCCGTTCCGCGGCGAGGATCTCGCGCAGCACGCCGAGCAGCTCGTCGCGCATCTCGTCGGCGGAGACGAACCTGTCCTCGGGCAGCCAGGCCGTGGCCCGGCGCAGGAACAGGTCGAGCGACTCGTGGCGCGCCAGGACCTCGTGCGTCGACGCCGGCGGGAGACTGTGGACGTAGGTGGTCGTGTTCCCGCGGAAGTTCAGGATCAGCGTGGCCAGCGTCCGCCCGACCGTGTACAGGTCGGAGGCGACGGTGGGCGTCTCGGTCTCGACCTCCGGGGCCGAGTAGCCGCGGGTCCGGTAGGACGCGCCGCTCTCGTCGTCGAGCCGGCGGACCGCCCCCAGGTCGATCAGCCGCAGGCTCTCGCGGCCGAGCATGACGTTGTCCGGCTTGAAGTCGCAGAACACCAGGCCGTTGCGGTGCAGGTAGGCGAACGCCGGCAGCACGGCCAGGATGTAGGCGATCGCCTGGGTGACCGGCAGTGGGTCGGGACGCCCCCCCTCCGCCCGGCGCTGCCGCAGGACCTCGCGCAGCGACGTCCCGCCGACGTACTCCATGACGATGTAGCCGGTACCCGCGTGCCTGACGAACGTGTGGATGCGCACGATCGCCGGGTCGTCCACCGCGGCGAGGAAGCGGCGCTCGGCGATCGCGGCGGCCTGGGCGTCCGGGTCATCCTTGTCGAGCAGGCCCTTGAGCACGACCCAGAAGTTGTCCGCGACCTCACGGTTGCGGGCGAGGTAGACCCAGCCCTGCCCGCCGTGCGCCAGCGCGCCCGCGATCTCGTAGGAACCCACCCGGTCACCGGCGCGCAGCGCCGGGACGAACGAGAACTGGTGCCCGCACGTGACACAGAAGCCCTCGACGGCAGCCGGCCGGCCGTCGCGGGCCCGCCCGACCTCGGCCCCGCAGGCCGAGCACACCCGCCGGTGCTCCGGAACACACGGGTCGGTGAGCAGCAGCGACTCCGGATCGGGGGTCGGCATGTCCGGGACGTCCACCAGCCCCTCCCCGAGCCGGCTCTGGGGACGACGGGCCCGGCCCGGGCGGCGACGCCGGCGCGGTGTCCCGCCCGCCGTCAAACTCCACGACGCGGATCCGCCAGCCGACCCGCTCCCGTCCGACCCGCTCGTGCCCGACCCGCTCGTGCCAGGCCCGGTCGGGTCGGGATGGGGCGGTGGCCCCGGATCAGGCTCGGGTGGCCGGTACGCCAGCCCGGTCATGTTGCAGTACCCGTCCTCGATGATTCCGTCGCAGTCGGGTTCCGGGCAGGCGATGCCGTCGACCGTCAAGAGCGTTCCTCCGTCCACGCGGCATGGCCGCCCCCGTCACCAACCTGCCGCGCCGCCGACACCGCCGACACCCCCGCCACCTCGCCCGGCGCGGACACTGAAACTGCCACCGGCGCGGACGCCGGTGCCGGTGCCGGTGGCGGTGGCGGGATGTTCAGCAGGGCGTCGCCAAATGCCGTGACCAGGGCTTGTGCCGCGTCCAGATCAACCGGGACGGTGCGCAGCGCGGTCGCGGCGCGTTCGTACAGCTCGCCGATATGAGGCGACTCGAGCTGGCCGAGCCGGCCGGCTTTCGCGCGCAGCGCGCCCAGCAGGCCACGCAGCTCGTCCCGACGGCGCAGCAGCGCCGAGTTCGTCGTGACGGTCTCCTCCGCCGCGGCGAGCGTCTCCCGCGCGACCCGGTGCCAGGCGCCCAGGCCGTGGGCGACCAGCCGCCACTCACCCGCGGCACCGGCCGCCACCAGCCGGTCCAGCCATGGCCGCAGCCCGCTGCGCGGGCCGTCGAACCATCCGTCACCCAGCCGCACCAGGCCGGTCGGGTCGCCGGTGAGGCGTTCCACCACAGTGCGGGCGGCGCGTTCACCCTCCTGCGCGACCGACACGATCCGGTGCAGCATGTCCTCGGCCGCGGCGAGCTCCGCGTCCAGCCCGTCGAAGGTCCGGCGCAGGACGGCGACCAGCTCGCCCACCTGGGCGGCCGCGGCGATGGCGGGCCCGAGGTCGTCCGGTGTGGTCTCCAGCGGGTTGGCGGTCACCGCCACGGCGGCGGCGTCCATCGCCGCGCGGGCGGCGACCAGCTCGGGCAGGTCGGGTATCGCGAGCCGCGCGCAGACGGCGCCGGTCTCGGCGAGCCCGCGCGCGGCGTCGACGAGAACCCGGTGATGCGCGGCCCGGGCCGCCGTCACCGCCGCCAACTCGGCACGGACCGCCTCGGCGATCTCCCGGGTGCCGGCGAGGAGGCGCCCGGCCGCGCCAGCAGGCAGGTTGCCGGCCGCACTCCGCGGGAGCATGTCGGTCGCACCGGCCGGCAGCTGTCCAGGGGCAGATCCCAGCTCCCTGGGCAGCGGCGCGGATAACTCCCCGGGCGGCGGTGTGGGCGGGTGCGACGGCGGCTCGCGCAGGAACGCGTCGACCCGCGCCGCCTGCCGGGCGCCGATCCGGGAATCCGGCAGGCCGCGCAAAGCCTCGACCCGGCCGAGCACCTCGCTGACGGCGCGATGGCGTTCCCACAGCCATCCCAGCCCGGCCCGGGCCACCGCGGCGCGGGCGGCGGTCCGCCCGCGCAGCCGCGTGACGTCGCCGAGCACCTGTTCCGCGGTTGCGTCGAGCTCGAGCAGGCTCGCCGACAGCGCCGCCGTCTCCGACCGGAGAACGGCCAGCGCGTCGTCCACGTCGCGTCGCAAGGTCATCCGGATCAGTCCCGGTAGACAGGTGACGGCGGCGGGGGCGGCTGGCCCCCGTCCAGCCATCGTCGGTGGATCGCCGCCCAGGCTCCGTCGCGGTCCGCCCGCTCCAGCACGCCGTTCACGAACCGGGTGAGATCCGGCGCGTCCTTGGCGATGGCGATGCCCACGGCCACGTCGAAGGCGCCGACGCCGACGATGCGGGTCTCCGGATCCTGCTTGACCATCCCGACCAGGATGGCCTCGTCGTTGACGATCGCCTCGACCGTTCCCGCCTGCAGCGCGACCAGGCAGTCGGCCGGGCTGGCAAGCTGAACGGGGATTGGCCGCGACGGCGCGTCGACGACCTGCTGCAGCGAGGTGGTGCCGGCCGCCGCGCACACCCGCCGGCCGCCAAGGTCCGCGAGGCCCTGGTAGGGCGCGTCCTCCGACACCAGCACGGCTTTGGCCGTCAGGTAGTAGGGCGCGGAGAAGTCGACCTCGGCCGCCCGGTCGCAGGTGATCGTCGTCGTGGCGGCGACCAGGTCGAGAGCGCCGTCGTGAACGAGAGCGACCCGGTCGGCGCCGGTCACCGCCCGGAACCGGACATGGCCCTCCGCGCCGAACAGCGCCCGGCCCACCAGCAGGGCCAGGTCGACCTCGAATCCCTCGAACTCGCCGGTGTCCGGGTTGCGTGACCCGAACGGCGGCGTGTCGGTACGGACCCCGACCGTGAGGTAGCCGCGGTTGACGATCTCGCGCAGGGTGGGGCTGTCCGGCTGACCGGGCGGGGGAAGCACGACCGGCGGGCGCAGGCTCGCGGTGCGGTCGCCGCACCCCGGGGACGTGGTGGAGCGCGCCGGCAGCGGCGACTGCGGGGTGACGGCGGCCGGCAGGGGGTCGCCCGCCGCCGGCAGCGCGCTCGTCACGGTGCCGCAGGCCGCGGTGGTGCCGAGCAGCGGTACGGCGACGAAGATCATCGCTCTGAACATGGTTCTCGGCGTGATCCTCGATGTGATCCGCCGGCTTCGGTGGCCTGGCCCGCGTCCGACCCTCCGCATGATCGCTGATGCTAGATCGTCGGTACTCCTCCGATCGTGACTTGTCGTGTTCTCGTCACCCGATCTCATTTCCGGCACACAACGCCCCACCCACCCCCGAAACCCCACAACCCCAACCACTCCCGCCTACCTCATCCACCCCCGCCAGCCATCCCCGTCCCTCTCCCCGCCGGGGTAGCCGGGCCCGAAACGATGCGTGGAGCTTGGGAGAGTCCATGGACTCACTGACCCGCCACGGTCGTGTTGGGGTGGCTTTTTACTGGGTGTCAGGGTTGGGAGACCCTGCCCCGGACCGTAACGGGGCAGGTGGGCGGGGTTGGTCGCGGTAGGTGGGGGTGGATGGGGAGAGCCCGGGGAGAGTCCGGGGAGCAGGTGTGGGCGAGGCGGTTCCAGCTTCCGTCGGCGATCGCCTGGGCGAGGACGCCGTTGACGAAGCGGGTCAGATCCGGGTGGTTCAGGCTCACGCGGCGGGCGGTCACCGGTGTTGCCGAGGTGCCGTCAGCGGTAGTCATTGATTCTCGACTGCACCCCGGCCAGCGTGAGGAGCATCGCCAGCCCGAGCGCCGTGCCGGTACCGGCGGCGACACCGTCGTAGGTGCCCGCGGCGGAGCTCAGCCCGGCGGCGAAACGCTCGCGGCTCGCGGTGAACGCCGTCTCGGCGTCGCCGTCGAAGCGGGTGAACGTCGAGGTTCCCTCGTCGAGGGCCACCCGCACGGCATCCTGGAAGCCGCCGACGTCGCGGACCAGGTCCCGGACCCGGACGGCGGTGTCCTGGTAGCGCTCCCAGCCGGGTACGAGCACGTCCCGTCCCGGCGCGTCCGGGCCGTCCAGCGCCGCGGCGGTGGCGAGCGCCCCCGTACCGACCGGGCGGCCCGCCGGGTCGTAGCCGAGGCGCTCGGTCACCCGGCGCGCGTCGGCGTCGAGGTCGTCGCCGTTGCCGCGGGCGATCAGGGAGAGGCTCTCGTCGCCCCAGGCCCGTAGCGCCAGCACCCGCACCTGGGCGACGACCGTCATCGGCCGGAAGGCGTCGTTCCTGCTGTCGACCAGGCGGGCCCGGGAGACACCGAAAGCCAGCAGGGTGAGACCCGTCGCGATCACGACCAGTACCGTCGCGGCGACCAGGCGCAGATTGAACATCCGGTGCGTCCGCCGGAACAGGCGGATCTGCAGGGCGACCAGGGCCGCCAGCGCCGCCGCGCCGGCCACGCCGACGAGGACCGGCTGGTACCAGCGCGTCGCCTGGGCGTACCCGCGATCGATGTCCAGCGCGTCCTCGGCGGCCAGCCGGTCGACCGCTGGGAGGATCCTGGTCTGCATGAGTTCGGAGGCCTGACGAAGGTACGCGCCGCCGACGACATTTCCGATCCGGTTGTTCGCGCGCGCCCGTTCGATCAGGCCGGTGTACACCGGCAGCTGGGCCGCCAGGACGCTCAGCGGCTCGCGCGGCCCGCCGGCGAGCGCCAGGTCGACGATGCGCCCGCTCGCCGAGGCGATGCTCTCCTGGTAGGCCGTCCGCTGGGCCGGCGGCTCCACGCCGCCGGCCAGAAACGCGCGGGCCACGGTCGCGTCGGCCACTGAGAGTTCGGCGTGCAGCTGTTGCGCCGCCACGAACGACGCACCGGAGTCGCGGGCGAGGGCGTCCACGGCGTGCTGGCGGGAGAGCGTGGACAGCAGGCAGACGGACAGCGTCACCATCAGGACACCTACGAGCCCGGCGGACAGCAGGCGCAGGAATCCGGGTGGAGTCCGGCTCCGTCGCCGGATCGTCCCCGCCGCCGCGGCGACGGAGGCCGTGGCGCCCGAAACCGTGGAGACAGCAGTCGCCGAGCCGGACGCGGGAGCCGGGTTACCGGCGGCCGGTGCTGCGGACGGCGTTCCCACCGTGCTCATGTCTGATGATCTTAATTCTGCTGTGGCGCGGGGAAAGACCCGCGCACTGTCGGGTGCGCGTCATGGCCGCGGCGGTTTTGTCGGAGGTGCTGGCTAGCCTTGGTTCTGGGCGTCGGTGACCCGCGGCGGCCGATCGGGGCGGTGAATCAGGAGGGCGAATCGAGGTGACCTCTGATGGGTGACGTTCCTCCCGGCGGCAGAACCGGCGGGGCTGCTCTGACCGGGGCGGAGGCGGGTGTCGAGAACCTTCTCGAGCCGTACCGCCGCGAGCTGACCGGCTATTGCTACCGAATGCTCGGCTCGCCGTTCGAGGCGGAGGACGCCGTGCAGGACACGATGATCCGCGCCTGGCGCGGAATCGACCGGTTCGAAGGCCGGGCCGCGCTGCGGTCGTGGCTGTACCGCATCGCGACGAACGTGTGCCTGTCGATGCTCGGCGCCAGTCAGCGGCGGGCCCGGCCGATGGACCTCGCCGGCCCGTCGACGGCCGACTCCCCGCTGCCCGCTCCGCTGCCGGAGACGGCCTGGATCGTGCCCGCGCCGGACGGCCAGGTCTACTCCAGCGCCGCCGACGCGGCCGACCCCGCCGATCTCGCCGCCCGCCGCGAGACGATCAGGCTCGCGTTCGTCGTCGCGCTGCAGCACCTGCCGGCCCGCCAGCGGGCGGTGCTCATCCTGCGCGAGGTGTTCGGCTGGTCGGCCGCCGAGGTCGCCGACCTGCTGGAGACCTCCGTCGCCTCGGTCAACAGCGCCCTGCAGCGGGCGCGCGCCACGATCGCCGCGTCGGAGATCTCCGACGCCGACCCGCTGCGCCCCGCCGACGCCGAGCAGCGGGAGCTGCTCGCCCGCTATGTCGACGCGTTCGAGCGGTACGACCTCGAGTCCCTCGCGGCGCTGCTGCACGAGGACGTCACGATGTCGATGCCGCCGCTGGGCCTGTGGCTGCGGGGCCACGCCGACGTCCGGGCATGGATGCTCGGTACGGGCCAGGGCTGCCGGGGCTCGCGGCTGCTGCCAGCCGTGGCCAACGGCCACCCGGCCTTCGGGCAGTACCGGCCCAGCGCCACGGGTTCCGGGCACGACCCGTGGGGCCTGGTCGTCCTGGAGGTCTCGGCCGGGCGGGTCGCCGGCATCAACACGTTCCTGGACGTCGAGCGCCTCTTCCCGCTGTTCGGCCTGCCGGCCCGGTTGCCTGGCTAGTGCTGCCCGGTCAACGCCGGCCGGGCACGTCCTGTGCCTGCTGCGTCGAGGTCGGCGCGGCGGCGGGAGTGAGGCGTCCGACGAGCGGGGCGAGGCCGGTGAGAGCCAGCAGCTCCCAGACCCGTGGTGGTGCGTGCACCTGGACGAGCCGGTGGTGCCTTCGCGCGGCGAGCACGAGCCTGGCGATCGCCTCGACGACGACGGCGTCCGGCCGGCCCACCGGGGTCGTGTCGAGGAGGACGGCGGCTTCCGTGTCGGCGCGCAGGAGCTCGTCGAGCCGCGCGCACAGCTCGGGAACGGCCTCCCGCCGGAGCCCGGGAGGGAAGGGCAGCACAACCGTGGCAGCGGCGCCTGGCGGCGGCGATCCGTCATCGGGCATGATCGGCCTCCCATCCGTGGGTGCGCGTACCGTGGCCCACCCACCGACGTGGCCCACCCACCGACACAGACCGATCGGTCACCCCGAACTCATCGCCCCCGCCACCGGCCGCGCCGCCGTCACCGGTCTCGGCCTGCCCGGATCAGTCGATGACGTCCGGCTCGAGGCCCACGGTGAGCCAGTCGGCGTAGGACTGGCCGGTGACCTGCTCGAGCAGCGCGATGTCCGCGGTGAAGTAGGGCAGGACGGCGGCGCGCTGTGCCGGTGTCATCGTCGGCCTTCCGCCCCGCTGCCGCTGCAGGGCCGTCAGCAACGGCCCGCGTGGCACGGCGCGCACCGGGGCCGGGAAATGGTGCCCGATCCGCCCACCGGTGCGAAGGACGGCGCGCAGCACCGCGTTCGCCGCCGTGTCGGCGACGAACGGCGTCACGTTCTGGGACGGGACGGCGTCGAGCAGCCCGGTCTGCACGCCCAGGAACTCGCACACCCGGTCGAGCGTCGGCACCGGCGAGTCCCGCAGGTCGCGGTAGCGCAGCACCAGCACCTGCTCCCGGGCGAACAGGCCGAACAGGTGCTCGAGCTGCCGGCCGTAGAGCCCCTGACTGACGTAGTGCCAGAAGTGCGCCCAGCCGGCGTCGCGGCGGCGCTCCTCCAGAGCGCACGCCCGCACGAAGTCACGTTCGGACTCCAGGCCGGCGGCCCACAGATGCGTCCAGTTCGAGTGGGCGCGGTCGACCGGGTTGCGCAGCAGGACGACGAGCCGGGCCTTCGGGATCAGCCGGCGGATGCGGTTCTGCGCGTCGAGGTCGTACAGGTAGAACGGCGTCGCCTCGCCGCGGAGGGCGCCGTCGGGCGCGGGGTCGGACAGTGCCTCGTAGTCCGCCCGGCGCCAGACGTGCTCCTGGTAGGTCTGCGCGTCCCCGGGGCCGCCGCGCGCGGGCGGCGGGCCTTCCGAGAGGAAGAACTTCGGTTCCTTGACCCGGGAGAGGAACAGCTCGGGGTGGCGGCTGAGCGCGGCGTGCAACGCCGTGGTGCCGGCCTTGGGAACCCCGATCACGAGGAAGTCGGGCAGGGACATCGACGACTGCTCCAGGGGCCGGCGCGGCTGATGTGGGATCGGAACAGACTAAGTGACATTCCCGATTGAAAAAAGTGAAAAGCATCGCGCCGGGCACCCCCGTGGGTGTTCCGTGGCAGGCCGGCGTTCTGGCCGACGCTACGGTCGAGGCCCTGGTAGGAGCCCGGATCGACTGCGGTGAGTGACCGACCGTGTCGGTTGCCGGGTTTGTTCATCAGCTAAGTAGGATTCCGCCCGTGGTGACGTACGAGGTCGAGCGGACAGCCGTGAACGTGCCCCTGCCTACGCCGGACAACGCGGTGACGGTGGTGTCGCCCCCGGGCGAGGGGCCGGGCTTCTGGGCCGGGGCGCCGAGCGCCGTGCTCGTCGACGGCACGTTCTACCTCGCCTACCGGCTGCGCCGCCCGGTCGGGCACGGCCGCGGGTACGCGGTGGTGATCGCCCGTTCCGACGACGGTGAGCGGTTCACCCCGATCCACACGATTCACCGGGACGCCTTCCCCGCGGAGTCGCTGGAGCGGCCGGCCCTGGTGCCCACCCCGTGGGGGAGCTGGCGGCTCTACGTGAGCTGCGCGACGCCGGACAGCCCGCACTGGTGGGTCGACGTGCTCGAGGCGGACGCGCCGGACGCCTTCGACCCCGCCACCCGGCGCACCGTGCTCCCCGGCGACCGGTTGACCGCGGTCAAGGACCCGGTCGTCGTCTGGCATGACGGCCTGTGGCATCTGTGGGCCTCCTGCCATCCGCTGGACGACCCGGCGGCCACCGACCGCATGGACAGCCGGCACGCGACCAGCCCGGACGGGCTGACCTGGACGTGGCAGGGCACGGCGCTCGCGCCCCGGCCCGGCGCGTGGGACGCCCGCGGGGTCCGGATCTCGGCCGTCCTGCTCGGCGACGCCGGTGACGGCGTCGGGGGCGGCGTCGGCGTCGGGGGCGGTCTCGACGGCGCGGGCGCCCGGCTGGACGCCGTCGCCTACTACGACGGCCGGGCCAGCGCGACGGAGAACTGGTCGGAGCGCACCGGCATCGCCGTCGGTGGGCTCGACGGGTTCGCGGCGGTCGGCGACACTCCGATCGCGGTCTCACCGTACGGCGGCGCGCTGCGGTACGTCAGCGTGGTGCCGCTGCCCGATGGCGGCCACCGGCTTTACTACGAGCAGGCCCGTCCCGACGGTTCGCACGAGCTGCGCACCGACCTGCACCCCCGGAGCTGACCCGGCCCGCACGCGCAGCCCGAACCGCACCATCCCCGCCACCACTGGTGGCGGGTCATGTGCCTGACCGGCGTCGACTACTTCTCCACGCTGGGCTACCAGCCGGGCATCGCCATCCTCGCGGCCGGCGCGGTGAGCCCGATCGCCACGGCGGTGCTCGTCGCCGTGACACTGTTCGGGGCGCTGCCGGTCTACCGGCGGGCGGGTCGCCGGCGAGAGCCCGCGTGGTGAGGGCTCGATCGCGATCCTGGAGAAGCAGCTCTCCTGGTGGAAGGGCAAGCTGCTGGTCCTGGTGCTCCTCGGCTTCGCCTGCACCGACTTCCTGATCACGATCACCCTCTCGGTCGCGGACGCCACCGCGCACATCCTGGAGAACCCGTACGCGCCGGACCTGCTCGCCGGCCACGAGGTCGCCGTCACGCTGGTGCTCCTGGCCCTGCTCGCGGCCGTGTTCCCGCGCGGGTTCACCGAGGGGCGGTGGGGATCGCCGTCGTCCTGGTCGTGGTGTACCTGGCCCTGATCGTCTTCCCGAAGCTCGCGCTGGGACTCTCCGGCTTCGAGACCGGTGTAGCGGTGATGCCGCTGATCCGCGGCGGCCCGGACAGCCCCGACAGCCCCGACAGCCCCGACTACACCGACTACACCGCCGACACCGACGCGAACCCCGCCGGCCGGATCCGCGGCGCGCGGCGGCTGCTCACCACGGCGGCGCTGATCATGGCCGTGCTGCTGCTCACCAGCAGCCTCGCGACAACGGTCCTCATCCCCGAGCGGCTCGCGGAGCCCGGCGGCCCGGCGAACGGGCGGGCGCTGGCGTGCGCCTCGACGAGACGGCCACCCGGTGGGTCACCGAGGCGGCCCGTTCCGGGGCGCTGCACCTGGTCGCCAACGAGTTCGACACCGGCGACGCCGCCGAGTACGCCGACAACCCGGACTCGTCGGAGTTCGAGGGGCGGCTCGACGTCTGCGGACGGGAGCGGCACGGGTACCGGATCCTGCAGCTGACCAGCAACTCCGTCCCGAACGCGATCGCGGCCCTGCTCCTGCACCTGCGCGACCTCACCGGCACCAGGCCGAACGTGTACTTCGAGTGGTCCGAGGGCAACCCGCTGCAGAATCTGGCGCGCTTCGTGTTCTTCGGAGCCGGCGAGGTCGCCTCGACGACCCGGGAGATCCTCCGCGAGGCCGAGCCCGACCCACAGCGCCGCCTGTTCGTCCACGTGGCCTGAGCGGTTCCGACGAGGGGGTGTGGCGCTCGCCCATGGCGCCGGCCCTAGGACGGTCGACCGCCGTAGCCTCGTCCCTCGTGAGACGAGGCGGCAACGGCGACCGAGCGGAGCACGAGCGGTCTGCGGGCGGGCGGTCGGCGAGGGCGCGGACGGGGGAGGCACATCCCTCGAAGCACTCGGCGGGCGCGGGGTGGCTGCGTCCCGCGGTGTTCGGGGCGATGGACGGTCTGGTCAGTAACGTCGCGCTGATCAGCGGGTTCGCGGGCGGGGCCGCCGGGCGGCCGGCGGTCGTGCTGGCCGGGCTCGCGGGCCTGGCCTCCGGGGCGTTCTCGATGGCGACCGGGGAGTACACCTCCGTCCGCTCGCAGAACGAGGCGATGCGGGCACAGATCGAGGTCGAACGGCGGGAGCTGGCGCTGTATCCGCAGGCAGAGCACGCCGAGCTGGTCGGGTTCTTCCGCGATCAGGGGGTCGACGCGCCGACCGCCGAGTCGGTGGCCCGCCAGCTGGCGCACAGCCCGGACACGGCGCTGCGCGTGCATGCCCGCAACGAGCTCGGCCTGGATGTGGACGATCTGCCGTCCCCGCTCGGCGCGGCCGGTGCGTCGTTCGGTGCGTTCGCCCTCGGCGCGCTGGTGCCGGTGGTGCCCTACCTGGCCGGGTTCGCCTCGTTCGCGATCGCGGCCGTGCTCGCCGGGCTGGGGCTGTTCGCCCTCGGGGCCGCGGTCAGCCGCTTCACCGAGCGCTCGGCGTTCTACAGCGGCGCCCGCCAGCTCCTGCTGGGCCTGGTCGCGGCTGCCGCCACCTACGGCATCGGCGTCCTGGTCAACGCCTTCATCGCCTGACGCCTCGCTGTCACACCTGACTTCGAGGCCAGCCGCAGCGGCTCCCGCCGCGGCGGCCGGCGGGCGGCGATCCAATCGCCGCGCACCGGCCGCCGCCGGTGGTCAGGAGGAGAACGCCTGCTCGAGCTCGGTGCGCAGCACCCGGCGGAGCAGCTTGCCGTTCTCGTTGAACGGCAGCTCCGAGCGGAACTGGATGTGCTCCGGGGTGCGGCTGGACCGGAGCTGGGCTCGCACGTGGCCGCGCAGCTCGTCCTCGGTGACCTCGCCGGAGGTGACGACCGCGGCCACCACCTGCTCCCCCCAGTCCCGGTGCGGGATGCCGACGACGGCGGCCTCCTCGACGGCGGGATGGGCGATGAGCACAGCCTCGATCTCGCCCGGGGACATGTTCTCCCCGCCGCGCACGATGACGTCGTCGAGCCGGCCGTGGACGTACAGGTAGCCGCCCGAGTCGAGGTGGCCCTCGTCGCGGGTCGGGAACCAGCCGTCGTTCTCGATCCGCCCGATGCCCAGGTACTCGCCGGAGACCTGCCCGCCGCGGACCCAGATCTCACCGTGCTCGCCGGTGGGGACCTCCTGGCCGCCCGGGTCGCGGATCGTGACCTCCAGGCTCGGCAGCGGCTTGCCGACCGACCCCAGCCGCGCCCGTACCTCCGGGTCGTCGCTGCCGATCGCGGCCTGGTGGTCGTCCGGGCCGAGGACGGCGATCGTGCTCGAGGTCTCGGTGAGCCCGTAGGCGTTCACGAACCCCACGTGCGGGAGTGCGGTGACCGCGCGCTCGATGACCGGCAGTGGCATGGGCCCGCCGCCGTAGGAGATCGACCGCAGGGACGGCAGCCCCTGGCCGTCGGCCTCGATGACGTCGAGGATGCGGCCGAGCATGGTCGGCACCACCATCGCGTGCGTGACCGACTCCGCCCGGACGAGGTCGACCCAGGCCCGGGGCTCGAAGCTCTCGAGCTGGACGACCCGACGTCCCGAGTAGGTCGACGAGCAGGACGCCGACACCCCGGCGATGTGATACGGCGGGACGCTGACGATCGCGACCTCGTCCTCGGCGGAACCGGCGAACTCGACCGTGGAGATGACGTACTCGGTCAGGTTGCGGTGGCGCAGCACAGCGGCCTTGGGCTCGCCGGTGGTGCCGCTGGTGAACAGCAGCACGGCGATGTCCTCGGGGTCGCCGCCCCAGCCGTCGGCCTCCTTGGCCTCGGTGTCCGCGGCGATGGCGAGCAGCTCGTCCCGGGTGACCAGGTGGATGCCGTCGATGTCGCCCAGCCGCTCGGCGACGCCGGCCCCGACGACGACGGTGGCCGGCGCGGTCCGGGTGACGATCGCGCGCAGCTGCTCGTCGGCGAGCCGGTAGTTGATCGGCACGAACGGTTTGCCCGCGATCGCCGACCCGAACAGGGTCAGCGGGACGGCGGGCGAGTTCAGGTCGATCAGCCCGACCCGGTCTCCAGGCAGGGTCTGCAGCGCGGCACCGACCCGGCGCGCCTGGTGCGCGAGTTCGGCGAAGCTCAGCCCGCCGACGCGCGGACCGAGCGCGACCCGGTCGGCCAGGCCGTCCGCGGCCATCTCCAACAGCATCCCGAGGTGCATGTGCTTGTCGCCCGTCAGTCCGAGGAGGGGAGAGGCTTGGCGTCCTTCAGCGGGAGCGGGACGTCGCCGATCGACAGCGATCCGGCGCCGGCCTTGGTGCACAGCAGCTCGAGCCCGGACTCGGGGTCGGCGAACCGCTTGCCCAGCGGGGTGCCGGCGCTGAACGCCGGGTCGAGGGTGAGCCCGGCGGGTGCCTCCGCGCCGACCTCGATCACCGGGTGGCCGCCGCAGCGCAGGTCGACGGCGGCCGCCGGCGGCTTGACGACGATCACCTCGGTGTCGCACACCGTGGACTTGTAACGCGTACCCGGCTTGACCAGGGTGCTCACCCGTGTGACCTCCTCGTTCGGGCATCCCACCGCACATCCGCGCGGGGGGGCCATTCTCCTCGCACCAGACTCTCAGAATCGCCGCCGAGATGCCGTGCCACCAGCCGATTGCCGGGCACGACGCCGCCGAGAGTCACCAGGCGTGAGGACGGCGGCCCCCGACGGTGACGGTGGCGGGGGCCGCCTGCGAGAAGCCGGCGTCAGGGCCGGGGGAGGTGGCGTCCCGAGGGGACGGACGTGGCGTCGGCCCGGGCGCTGTCGCGGTCGGCGCCGGCGGGCTGGGAGTCGTGGGGGCCGCTCTGGGGGCACAGGTGCGCGCGTTCGAGCACCGTGGCGACGAGGTCGACGATCTCCGCGAGCGGGCGGTCCGGCTCGGCCGCCACCATCGCCTCGGGCAGTCGCTCCAGCAGGGTGAAGAACGCGATGCTGGCGACCCGCGGATCAAGCGGATGCGACCAGCGCGCCGGGCCCAGCAGGGCGGTGTAGCCGGTGTGCAGCCGTTCGCCGACGAGCCGGCGGGCCGCGTCGAGACGTGGGTGGCACGGCCGCCGGTCGAGCCAGGCCCGGGTGACGCCCAGGTACCGCAGGTGGAACGCGACGGCGTCACCGAGCCAGCTCCGTAGCTGGGCGGGGTCGCTCCCGAGAGCCGGGCCGATCCGCCGCAGCCGGCCGTCGAGCTCGGTGATCGTCTCGATCGCCTCGTCGCTCAGCGCCACCAGCAGGTCGAGTTTCTCGTCGAAATACTTGTAGAACGTGCCGCGCGCGTAACCCGCCTCGGTGACGATGTCGTCGACCGAGCATTGGTGGTAGCCCTTTTCGGTGAAACATCTGATCCCGGCGTCGAGAAGCCGCCGAACGGTCACCGTGGCGCGGCTGCTGAGTTGCCGCAGACGGCCGTCCGGCGGCAAGGCCGGCAACGGCCCGGTCGCCGGTGCCGGTACGGACCAGAGGCGTTCTCCGGTGCTCGGCGGGCGCGGGGTTGGGATCTCCCGGCCCAGCTGGGCGAAAACACTCACGGGGGTGTGCGGGAAAAGAACGAGCTGGACCAGCACGGCGAGGTTGTCGGTCAGGTAGTCGGTACCCATCGCCGTGCCGCGGGCGGCCGGCCCGGTGCCGGGGTGTTCACGGCCGAGCGGCGCATCGGCATGGCGCGTGTAGTTACAGCTGCTCACCAGCGCGGTCAGCGCCAGCGCCGCGTCGGCGGCGGCGAGGCCGGTCACCCCCGACGAGGTGAGCCGCTGCGCGATCCGCTCCCGGTAGGCGGCCGAGAAGCGGCTGACCAGCGGCGGTATCGCGGTGCCGGGCGAACTGACGTTCGCCCACTGCACGAACATCGTCGCGTACCTGTCGTACACCCAGGCCCACTCACCGAGCCACCAGTGCAGATTGTCGAAGCCGAGCTCGCCGGGTTCCAGCGGGCCGATGCGGCGAACCACCCGCATGAGCGCGCCGCCGCATTCCTCGAGCAGCTCGACGAAGATCTGCTCCTTGCTCTCGAAATACTGGTACAACGTGGCCCGGGACACCTCGGCGGCCTTCGCGATGTCGTCCACCGACGTGCCGTGGAAGCCCTGGGATTCGAATAGCGCCAGCGCCGTGTCGACGATGCGCGTGCGGGTGCGTGAACCGCGTGCCCCCACCACCGGACTGGTGGGGCCGTAGCTCGCCCGTCGCAGGATCTCGTTCTCGGACATCCATGTCAGAGTATGCGAACGGATCGCGATGCTTTCCGTTCCGCGGCGCGGAACGCCGTCGCCCGCCGAAAGGTGGAATTCAGTCGGCTGGTCGGCTCCCGGCTGTCTCACCGCTCCTGGTGGACGGCGGGTCGTCGCGGAGCCTGGCGCGGCTCGCCCGGCCATCGCTACGATTTCGGCCGGCTCCGCGGCCTGCGCGCCGGCGCGCCGGCGGACTCTGCGGGCCTGCGGATGCACGGGCCCACGGGCGCACATGGACGAGGGGGAGGCACGTGGGCGAGGCGCTGGACACGGTGCGGCGGATGCTGACCGCCTTCGACGAGGCGGACGACGTCACGCTGCGGTCACTGCTCGCCGCCGACGTCGTCATGGAGGCGCCCGGCCCGGTCCGGCTGAGCGGGCGGGACGCGGTCGCCGACTACAGCGCCCGGTTCCTCTCCGCCTTCGCCGACCTGACGGTGCAGACCCATGTCCTGGCCGAGCAGGGCGAGATGGTCGTCGAGGAGTACACGCTCGTCGCCACGCACGCCGCGACGTTCACCACACCCGCGGGTGAGGCGCTGCCGCCCACCGGGCGGCGGGTCTCGGTGCGCATCGCCGAGGTCTACCGGGTGCAGGACGGCCACATCACGGAGAACCGCTTCTACTTCGACGCGGCCCATCTGTACCACCAGCTCACCTCCGCGCCAGCTCACCCCGCTGTCAGCTCACCCTCTGCCCGCTCATCCACCGCCCGCTGAGCCGTGACGAAGTAGCCGGCGACGGGCATCTCCGCCGGGATCGGCCGGCGCAGCTCGATCGCCACGGTGGTGGAGTCGATCTCCCGGCCGTGCCAGCCGTGGTCACCCAGCCAGGCGGGGGAGGCCCCCTCCAGGCCGCCCTTCCACAGGTCGGCGAACTCCCCCAGCGGGGGGACGTGCCGGGCCTCCTCGACCATCTCCTCGGCCAGGCCCTTCGCGTCCTCCAGCGCGAGCCGGCTGCCCGGAGCCGAAAGACGGGTGACGTCGGTGAGCAGGCGTTCGGCCTCCTCCGCGGACAGGTAGACGATGATGCCTTCGGCCAGCCAGGCGGTGGGCTCGGCCGGGCGGAAGCCGGCATCGAGGATCTCATCGGCCCAGTCCTCGGTCAGGTCGGCCGACACGGCGTGACGTTCGCACCGCGGCCCGGTCCCACCCGCGGCCAGGACCCGCTCCTTGAAGGCCAGCATGTCCGGCCGGTCGACCTCGAACAGGCGCGTCCCGGCCGGCCAGGGGAGGCGGAAGGCGCGGCTGTCGAGACCGGCCGCGAGCAGCACCATCTGCCGGACGCCCGCCTCCGCGGCGGCGAGCAGCTCGTCGTCGAAGAACCTGGTTCGCACGGCCAGATAGGCGTTCATCATCTCGGCGAGTGCGCCCAGCCGGCCGCCGGCGTCGGGTGGGATCAGCGGCAGCGCGTCGCCCGCCGCGGCCACGAACGTCGGTGCCAGCCAGTCGTCGAACAGCCGGTCCGGACGCTCGCTCTCCCCGGCCCGGATCCACGCCGTGGCCAGAGCCGTCCGTCCCACACCATGCGGAACCTCGTTCATGTATCGAACGTAGTTCAGCCCTTCCGCAGGGTGCTGACGGTCGGCCCATTGTGGTATAGGTGTGGCCTTCGTCCCGACTGGCCCGGCCCGGCGGTCGTGCCGGCGGTCGTGCCGGCGTCAGTGGCGGCGTCAGTGGCGCCATGGACGCCGGCCCGCACCCGCTCCGGCGGCCCGGGTCAGAGCGGGCGCGGTGGCCATCCGGCCCGCCCGCCGCGTCCGGACGGCGGGTCCCGCGCCGGCCGCATGCACCGGCGGATCGCGGCGACAGGCCCTGCCTGCCCCGGTCTGGCCGGGCCTACGGTGGCCCAGGTACCGAGGGATCACCCCGGTACCGGACCAGAGCCGTCTCGGCGACGCCGTCCGGCGCCCCGGCGGCGACCTACGACCACGGAGGCCGTCATGACGCGGACCGACGCTCCTGCTCCGGCGACCATCGGCGCTCCGCTGGGCTCCGGTGCTGCGCAGCGCACCAGCGACCGGGGGAGCATCCCCCGGTCGGGCATCCCGCGTGACCACGCCGGCTTCGGCGTCCTGACCTTCGACATCTGCGTGCGGCTCGTCGCCGGCGAGCGGATCGGCCGGGTCGCGTTCGTCGCGGACGGCGAGATCCTGGTGCTCCCCGTGAACTACATCGTGGACGGCAACACCGTCGCGTTCCGGTCCCGGGTGGGCTCGAAGCTGTCCGCCGCCACCAACCACAGCGTCGTCGCCTTCGAGGTGGACGGCTACGACGCCACCGTCGGTGTCGGCTGGAGCGTGCTGATCAACGGGTGCGCGGAGGCCGTCCGGGAGGACGCGGAGATCGCCCGGCTCGAGGCCAGCGGGCTGGCTCCCTGGTCGGTGAACCTGGAGCGGCCGAGCTGGGTCCGCATCCACTGGGACTCGGTCTCCGGGCGGACCACCATGCGTCCGCCGACCGCCGACGAGTGCTGAGCCGCCCGCCGAGCCGCGCTCTCGGGCGGCCGCCGAACCGGCCCCTGGGCCGTCCGTCGAGCCGGCCGCCGACCCGGCGGCGGGGACGCCGGGCCCGCCGGTGCCCCCGCGCGGCCGGCGCCCCCGCCCAGGCTGTCAGCCGCCCGCGCGCCGTCAGTCCCGCCGTCAGCCCGTGACGCTGCCGTTCGGGGACTGGCCGATGCGGTGGCAGGTGGAGATGTCCTGCTGGTAGCCGAGGTCGAACGCCTGCGCCCGCTGCATCGGCGTGCCGTGGGCGTCGGGCGCGGACGCCTCCTGGTCGAACCAGCCGCCGCGGGTGTCGCCCAGGCTGAAGAAGAGCATCGAGCCGTTCACCGCCTCGGTCGAGGTGAGCCGGCCCGCGTCGACCGCGAAGCGGGCCTGCCCACCGGCCAGGCAGTCCGCCTGGTTCTCCTCGGCCCGGGACACCGCGCCGAGGGTCCCGCCGATCCGGTCGCCGCGGTGGCCCAGCTCGTGCATGATCACAAATGCCGGATAGGACGGGCCGCCGGTCTGATCGAGCTGGGCCATGAAGTCGGTGCTGTACGCGACCGTGTCGTCGGTCGTGCAGTAGAGGGCGTTGTCGGCGAACACCTTCGGGTCGGTGACGCCGTCCGCGCACGCGATCTTGGGAATCTCGCCGTTGCGGTAGGGGACGTAGTGCGGCTGGGTCCACGCGGCGCCCAGATGGGCGCGCCAGTAGCCGTTCACCGACCCCGGGCACTCGGCGGGCTCCGAGATCAGCGTGTCGACATCCGCCAGGGTCCCGATCTTCCCTCCGCAGGACGGGGTCTGTGCCCAGGCCGCCGAGGCACCCGTCGGAGGGATGCCCAACCAGCCCGCAAGCAGAAAGAGCGAAAGGGCGAATACGGCCGCAACGGCCTTTCTGGCGCGCACGACGGCCACCGTAGAGGTCATTTCGGCCATCCGGGGCGGGCCGGTCGACTCCGTGGCACACCCGTCGTCGCCGGGATGGCCGCAATGGGTGTGCCCGTATTTCCCGGATTACCGGTTCAGCCTGGACAACGCCGTGCGGGTGACCTTCGCCATGCGGTCCGCGGCATTGTGTGACGGTCGTCCCGTACCCGCTCCGGGAGGCACCGACGGGTCATCCGAAATCCGCTTCGGGCCGGGGCCGCAGCCGGGCCCGAAGCGGATTTCGTCCGACTCGGTCCTACGTCCGGCAGGTCGCTCCGGCGCATGTGGCGAGCGCGTCCAGGCGGCTGTCGAGGCGTGCGACGAGCTCGGCGTTCGCCGCCCGTCCCGCCGGGGTCGCCAGCAGGTTCGTGAGCTCGTACGGATCGTTGGACAGGTCGTAGAGCTCGCGCTCGTGGACCACGGTCCGGTCCGTGTCGTACCAGCGCACGTACGTGTACCGGTCGGTGCGCAGCCCGCTCCAGGCTGGGATGTCCAGGTAGTGGGCGACCGGGTCGGTGGCGGCCGCCACGATCGGCTGGCCGGGCACCTGCTCGGCGGCGATGCCGTCGTCACCCTGGCCGCCCGGGCCGGCGTACTGGCCCAGCAGGTCCGAGCGCCACTGCGCCGGGTCCTGCCCGCGCAGCAGCGGCGCGAGTGACATGCCGTCGACGTCCGCCGGGACGGGCACCCCGGCCAGCTCCAGGAACGTCGGCGCGATGTCGATCGCGGCGACCATGTGGTCGTCGGTTCCCCTGGTCACCCCAGGCCCGGCGACGACCAGCGGGACCCGCAGCGACTCCTCGTACGGCGCCATCTTGTGAATCAGCCGGTGCGCGCCGAGGTTGTAGCCGTTGTCCGAGGTGAAGACCAGGTAGGTGTGGTCGAGCTCGCCGGTGTCGCGCAACGTCGTGACGATGTCGCCGACCATGTCGTCGAGCGCGAGGAGCGATCCCATCCTGTTCCGGTAGTCGTTGTCGTTGATCAGGTTCACCTGGGCGCTGCGGACCCCGGCGCTCGTCCGCAGCCACGCGGGCTTGTCGCTGACGTCCGGCTCCTGGTAGTTGGGCGAGCGTGGCGCGAGATCGTCCGTGAACGGATTGTTGCTGTCGCGCGGCGCTGGCGGCAGCGGCAGGTGCGGGGCGGTCGAGGCGGCGTAGAGCATGAACGGCTCGTCCTTCGCCGCCGCCCGCTCGAGGAAGTCCACCGACTTCGCGGCGACGACGTCGGTGGAGTAGTTCGCGGGATCGGACGGGCCGCCGTAGTGCACGATCGTCCCGTTCTCGTTCAGCGCGTAGTTGTAGCCGGTGTAGAAGAAGTTGTCGACGCTGCCGTACCACTCCGTCCAGCCCGGAGGAACGTGGTCGGGCACGTCCTCGATGCCGTTCATGTACTTGCCGACGAGCGCGGTGTTGTAGCCGCTGTCCTGCAGGTACTTCGCGAAGGTGCGCTCCTCGTTGCCGTTCGCCGCGAACGTCGCCCAGCCGCCCTCGTCGCCGCTGTTGGTGAGCACCCCGGTGTTGTGCCCGTACTTTCCGGTGAGCAGCGACCCGCGGGCCGGGCAGCAGATCGGGGTGGGCGCGAAGCTCTCGGTGAAGGTCAGGCCGGCGTCGCGGATGAGCGCTGCCGTCCTCGGCATCGCCTCCCAGTAGGGCGAGGTGGTCGCGTCGAGGTCGTCGGCGGGGATGAAGACGAAGTTGGGCCGCTGCGTGTCGGCTGCCAGCGGCGTGGCCGACAGCGGCGTGGCCGACAGCCCGGGCGGCGTCGATGGCTCCGGGCCGCCCGCGGCGGCGAACACCGCCGCGCCGAGGGCCGCGACCAGGAGGCTGGCCGTCCCGATCCGGGCGCGTGTTCCGAGCGGCCGATGTCGTCCGGGCACAGAGCACTCCCTTTTCCGTGGTTGCGTCCGGCCGGGATTCGTGCGCACCGGCCGTGGCCGCGCCGGCGGGCGGCGGCCGGCCCATCCTGGCCGGCGCGGATTCGAGAAAGACGAACGGAACATGTGCCCGGGATGTGAGCGCGCACGGCGTGCCCGCAACAGTTCCACGAACCGGTGAACCCGTGGACCCGTTTGGCCCGCGAATCCGCCAACTAGTTCTGTCGAGGAATTCGTGAGTCGATGCGCTCAACCCGGTACACGGCGTTCAGGCGTGTGGGTCCGGCCCGTGGTGGTCCGTGGCGTACGCGTCGACGTACTCCTGGCCCGAGTGGTCGGCCAGCACCCGCATGAGTTCGTCCGTCGCGGATCTGATCACCATCCGCTCGGTCGGCGCCGGGCAGCCCGGCGGGCCGTCGGCGAGCACGCGGCGGTACCGGGAGAAGTCCAGGGGACGGCCGACGATGATCTGGACCCGCCCGCGCCGCCACCGGCGCCGGCCACGCGGGCTCACGGTCTCGGTGCCCTTCACCGCCACCGGGACGACCGGTGCCCCGGTGGCGAGCGCGACCCTGGCCACCCCCGTCCGGCCCCGGTAGAGCCGGCCGTCCGGCGATCTCGTGCCCTCGGGGTAGATCCCCCACGCGCCGCCGGCCTCGAGGACCCGGACCGCCGCGGCGAGTGCCCCCGCCGCCGCGACGCCACCGCGCCGGTCGACCGGCACCTGTCCGGCGGCCGTGAAGAACCAGCGGACCAGCCGCCCCCGCACCCCCCACCCGGTGAAGTACTCCTGCTTGGCCAGGAACGTGATCCGCCGGGGGACGAGGCGGACCAGGAAGAACGAGTCGGCCACGGCCAGGTGGTTGCCGGCCAGGATGACCGGCCCATGTCGCGGGATGTGCTCCGCGCCGGTGACGGCCGGACGTCCCAGCAGGCCGAGCAGCGGCCCCACCACCAGCACCTTGATCAGCCAGTACGCCATGCGCCCGCGCCCTCCTGGTCCATCCGGCCGGCGGGCGGCGTCCCGCCGAGTAGACACTGTCTACTTCGGGGATGGTAGACACTGCCTACGTGGCGGGTGAAGGGGCGCTGCGGCGCCGGCTGGTCGAGGTGGGCACGGCGATGCTCGACGAGGGTGGGCTGGCCGCCGTCAGCCTGCGGGCGATCGCGCGGCAGGCGGGTGTCTCGCACGGCGCGCCCCGGCGGCACTTCCCCACCCACGCGGCGCTGCTCGCGGCGATCGCGGCCGAGGGGCTGGCCGATCTCGCCTCCCGTCTGGCCGGGGTCCGGGCGGCCGGCGAGGCGGCCGGAGCCTCCCCGCACGAGTGCGTCGTCGACGCCGGGTCCGCGTACGTCCGCTTCGCTCGCGAGCGGCCCGCCATGTTCGAGCTGATGTTCCGGCACGACATCCTGGTCGGGTCGGGGGAGAACCTCCGTGAGCGGAGCCTGCCGCTGTTCGACGCCTGGACCGATCTCGTCCGGGCCGCGCTGCCCGCGCTGCCCGCCGGAGCGGGCGCGGGCGCGCCGGAGCAGGTGCGCAGGCGGGCACTGCTGGCGTGGACGCACCTGCACGGCATCGCCGTGCTCGCGGCCAACGAGAGCCTGGGGCTGGTCACCGCATCACCCGATCCCACCGAGCTGGTCGTCGAGGCGATCGGTGTCCACCTGTGCCTGGACGCGGGGCCGCACTGATCCGCCTGCTGCCGGCGTCGACACTGTGAGCGAGGATGGCCGGATTCCCGACATGCCACGGGCGATCGCCGAAGCCCGGATCGCCGAAGCCCCGGAGTGACCAGCCGTGTCCCGACCTGCCGCCGTGCCGTTCCAGCTCGCCGTGCTCGAGGCCGTCCTCGAACGGATCACCTACGCCAACGAGGAGACCGGCTACACGGTCGCCCGGGTCGACACGGGCCGCGGCGCGGACCTGCTGACGGTCGTCGGCGCGCTGCTCGGCGCCCAGCCCGGCGAGTCGCTGCGGATGCGCGGGCGGTGGGGCTCGCATCCTCAGTACGGCCGCCAGTTCCAGGTCGAGGACTACACCACCGTCCTGCCGGCCACCGTCCAGGGCATCCAGCGGTACCTCGGATCAGGCCTGGTCAAGGGGATCGGGCCCCGGTTCGCCGAGCGCATCGTCGAGCACTTCGGCGTCGACGCGCTGGACGTCATCGAGACCGAGCCGGCGCGGCTCATCGAGGTGCCGGGCCTCGGCCCCAAGCGGACGAAGGCGATCGCCGCGGCCTGGGAGGAACAGAAGGCCATCAAGGAGGTCATGGTCTTCCTGCAGGGCGTGGGCGTCTCGACCTCGCTGGCGATCAAGATCTACAAGCAGTACGGGGACGCCTCGATCGGGGTGGTGCGCACCGAGCCCTACCGGCTGGCCGCCGACGTGTGGGGCATCGGGTTCCGCACCGCGGACACCATCGCGCAGGCGGTCGGCATCCCACACGACAGCCCGCAGCGCATCAAGGCCGGCCTCGCGTTCACCCTCTCCGAGGCCACCGACAGCGGCCACTGCTTCCTGCCCGAGACCCGGCTGATCGCCGACGCCGTGCGCATTCTCGGCGTCGACACCGGCGCGGTGATCGAGGGGCTCGGCGAGCTGATCACCGAGGAGGGGGTGGTGCGCGAGGAGGTCCCCGGCGAGGATCCGGAGCAGCCGGTCGCCGCGGTGTACCTCGTCCCGTTCCACCGCGCCGAGATCTCCGTCGCGGGGCAGCTGCTGCGCCTGCTGCGGGCCGACGAGGACCGCCTCGCCGCGTTCGCCGCCGTTGACTGGGAGAAGGCGCTCGGCTGGCTGCACACCCGTACCGGGGTCGAGCTGGCGGCGGCGCAGCGGGAGGCGGTCACCCTCGCTCTCACCTCCCGGGTGGCGGTGCTGACCGGCGGGCCCGGCTGCGGGAAGAGCTTCACGGTGCGCTCGGTCGTCGAGCTGGCCCGCGCCCGGCGGGCGAAGGTCGTCCTCACCGCCCCGACCGGACGGGCCGCCAAGCGGCTCGCCGAGCTGACCGGCCACGAGGCGTCGACGGTGCACCGGCTGCTCGAGCTGCGTCCCGGCGGCGACGCCGCCTACGACCGGGACCGCCCGCTCGACGCCGACCTCGTCGTGGTGGACGAGGCGTCCATGGTCGACCTGCTGCTGATGAACAAGCTGGTCAAGGCCGTCCCGCCGGGCGGGCACCTGCTGCTGGTCGGCGACGTCGACCAGCTTCCCTCCGTCGGCGCCGGGCAGGTGCTGCGTGATCTGCTCACCACCGGCACGCCGATCCCGCACGTGCGGCTGACCCAGGTGTTCCGCCAGGCCAGCGAGTCGGGCGTGGTGACCAACGCGCACCGCATCAACCGCGGGGACCATCCGCTGGTGCGCGGCCTGGACGACTTCTTCCTCTTCGTCGCAGAGGAGGCCGAGGATGCCGCCCGGATCACCGCGGAGGTGGTGGCGCGGCGGATCCCGGCCAAGTTCGGCCTCGACCCGCGGCGCGACATCCAGGTGCTCGCGCCGATGCACCGCGGCCCGGCCGGCGCCGGGGCGCTCAACATCGCGCTGCAGGAGGCACTCACGCCGAGCCTGCCGGACCGCCCCGAGCGCCGCTTCGGCGGCCGGGTGTTCCGGGTCGGCGACAAGGTCACCCAGGTGCGCAACAACTACGACAAGGGCGCGAACGGGGTGTTCAACGGGACGCTCGGGGTGGTCACCGCGCTCGACAACGACAGCCAGACCCTGACCGTCCGCACCGACGAGGACGAGGACGTCGACTACGAGTTCACCGAGCTCGACGAGCTGACCCACGCCTACGCGGTGACGATCCACCGTTCGCAGGGCAGCGAGTACCCGGCCGTGGTCATCCCGCTGACGACCAGCGCATGGATGATGCTGCAGCGCAACCTGCTGTACACCGCGGTGACGCGGGCGAAGAAGCTGGTGGTCCTGGTCGGCTCGCGCCGGGCCATCGGGCAGGCGGTCCGCTCGGCCGGCCACGGGCAGCGCCACACCGCGCTCGCGCACCGCCTGCAGTCCGCCGGGCGCTCCGGATAATTTTCCGCGGCTCGCGGCTCGCGGCTCGCGGCTCGCGGCTCGCGGCTCGCGGTCGAAGCGCGCGATTCGCCGTCTGCTGGATGTTCCGGGTATTTCGGCCCGGTCTCGGTGTCTCTGCGGTGTCCGTCCGGCACGGGCTGCTACAGTTTTCGCCAGGTCCTGAGCGCCAGCGTCAAGCCCCGGCTTGCTGGCCGGCAACCCTCCTCCGCGGTGGGGTGCCCCGGGTGTGACCAGGCCCGCGGCGAACCCGCCGTCGGCAAGTGCGGACCCCCTCTGGGTCCACCGGGGCCCAAGGAGGCTTCGTCGTGTCCTTTTCGTATGCCACCACGTCTCCCGACGTTGATCGGGAAGGGCCCGCCGTCGGCGCGCTGCTCGACGTGGTGGGGGCCGGCATCCCCGTTCCGCTCGCCGACGGACGCGAGGTCCCGTACGCCAATCTCGACCAGGCCGCCAGCGCCCCCTGCCTGCGCGGGGTCGCCGAGCACGTCGAGCGCGTCCTGCCGTACTCGGCGAGCGTGCACCGCGGAACCGGCTACTCCTCCGCGGTCTGCACCGCGCTCTACGAGGGGGCCCGCGACGCCGTGCGCACGTTCGTCGGCGGCCGCCCGGACGACGTCGTGATCTTCACCCGGAACACCACCGACTCGGTGAACCTGCTCGCCCGCTGCCTCCCGCCGCAGCCGCCCGACCCGCCGCAGCCGCCCGACCCGGCGCGGACGTCCGACCCGGGCCACGCCGTGCCCGGCGGGGTCGTCGTGTTCGACCTGGAGCATCACGCGAACCTTCTCCCGTGGCGGTCCCGGCCGGGCTGCCGGTGGGTGCCCGCCGCGCCCACCCGCGCCGACACGCTGCGCGCGCTCGCCACCGCCCTGGACACGGCACCGACCTCGCTCGTCGCGGTGACCGGCGCGTCCAACGTCACCGGCGAGGTGCCGCCGCTCGCCGAGATCGTCCGGCTGGCGCGCGCGGCCGGCGCGCGGGTCTTCGTGGACGGCGCCCAGCTCGTCCCGCACCGTCGGGTCGACATGGCCGCGCTCGGCATCGCCTACCTCGCGTTCTCCGGGCACAAGCTGTACGCGCCGTTCGGCGCCGGCGTGCTCGTCGGACGTCCGGACTGGCTGGCGGCGGCCCCGCCCTATCTCGCCGGCGGGGGCGCCGTGCGCGAGGTGACCAGCTCCGCCGTGGCCTGGGCGGACGGCCCGGCCCGGCACGAGGCCGGCAGCCCCAACCTCCTCGGCGCGACGGCGATCGCGGCCGCCTGCCGGCTGCTGGGCGCGCTCGACGCCCGCGACCTGCACCAGCACGAGGACCTGCTGCGCCGCCGCCTGGTGGACGGGCTACGCGCGATCGAGGGGGTCACCATCCACTCCCTGTGGGCCGACGGAGACGATCCCGCCGCTGGCGAGGCCGCCGGAGACGGGGCTGCCGGTGGCGCTGCCGCCGGAGGCGAGGCTGCCGTAGGCGAGGGCCCGGACGGGACCCTGGCCACGGGGCCCGTCGGGGTCGTCACCTTCTCGGTCGCCGGGCGCGATCCCGGGTACGTCGTCGCCGTCCTCTCCGCCGAGCACGGCGTCGGGGTACGCGCCGGACGCTTCTGCGCGCATCCGCTGCTGGGGCGGCTCGGAGCCGAGGGCGGCGCGATCCGCGCGAGTGTCGGCATCAGCTCGACGAGTGCCGACGTCGACAGGCTGCTGGCCGGGCTGGCGGAGCTCGTCGGCCGCGGGCCGCGCCAGCAGTACCGCGACCTGGGTGACGGAGGCTGGGCTCCGGCAGCGGACGGTCGCGCGCTGCCGCCCTGGGTCGCCGAGCACATGGCGGCCGGTCACGTCCGCGGTCGTGTGCCCGCGCCGGGCCACGCGTACGACAGCGCCGGCCTGCCCCTGTACTCCAGCCCCTGCGGGACCTGAGCCGGCACGGGCGCGGATGTTCTCGTCACATGGTGCGGACTCGCGGATGTCCGTCGTCCGGGCCCGGCTGCCCGCGTACGCTTCGCACAGGGCACTGTCGCGCAGGGAGGTGGCGGGCTTGACGATGATCGCCGGAACGGCGGCCGCGGGTGGCGGTGTCGCTCCGACACGGGCTGCCGGCTACCGGCCCGAGAGCGCCGGCCCGCCTGTGGAGCCGGTCGCGCCGCCGCTGCGCAGGCTGATCGGTGGGGTGCTGCGTCGGCTCCGCCAGGCGCAGGGCCGCACGTTGCGGGACGTCGCCGAGGCCGCGCAGGTCTCCATGCCCTACCTCTCGGAGGTGGAACGCGGTCGCAAGGAGGCCTCCTCGGAGGTACTGGCCGCGATCTGCCGGGCGCTCAACATCAGACTGGTCGACCTCCTCGCCGAGGTGATGGCCGAGCTGGTCCGCTACGAGCCGCTGCCGCTGACGACCGCCACCCCCACCGCCTCTCCCGGGGCCCGGGGAGCGACGGCCGCGGCCGACCTGGATGTCGTCGCGGGAACGCCGGCCACGGCGCACGCGGCCACGGCGCACGTGATGACGGTCCATCCGTCCGCGACGCTCGGTTCCGTGGCGCTCGGCGGGCCGGATGCCGGAGTCGGTGCGGTGCGCGCCTCGGTGAGCGTCCATCTCGTTGTCGCCCGGCGTGGCCGGGCGGTCCGCCGGGTTCCGGGCCACCGCCGTCGAGGGGCCACGATCCGGCTCGCCGCCCGACCGGGTCCGGGGCGTCCGCCGGCCCACCCGGGTGCTCTCGCGCGCCGCCGTTCGTGCTGGGCCGTCCAGTCGGTCGGTGCGCTTCCCACGACGCACGGGGCGGTGGGGACGACGGCGCACGCTCAGCGCGTCCGCTGACCTGAGCCCGCCGCGGCTCTCCGCGCCGACGATCGCCCCGCCGCGTGGCTCCGCCCCGGCGTCCACCCGACTGCCCCGCGGTGCCGGGCTGGCTCAGGCCGGCACGCGGCGGACCTTTCGGCTGGCGACGACCTCGTCCACGATCCCGTACTGCCGCGCCTGCTCGGCGGTGAGGATCGTGTCGCGTTCGACGTCCCGTCGGATCTCGTGTTCGGCCCGCCCGGTGTGCTCGGCGAGTATCCGCTCCATCAACGCGCGCAGCCGCAGCACCTCCCGGGCCTGGATCTCCAGGTCGCTCGACTGGCCCTCGCCCTGCGCCGAGGGCTGGTGGATCAGGATCCGGCTGTTCGGCAGCGCGACGCGCTTCCCCGGAGCGCCCGCGGCGAGCAGGATCGCCGCCGCGGACGCGGCCATCGGGGCCGGGGTCATCGGAGGGCCACCCGGCTGTCACCGCCGCCGGCTGCCCGGCTGTTCGCGTCCGGGGTGACCTGGTCGACCCGAGCGATCACCCGGTCGACCAGGCCGTAGTCCCGGGCCTCCTCGGCGGTGAACCAGCGGTCACGGTCGGAATCCGCCTCGATCCGCTCGACGGGCTGTCCGGTGTGCTCGGCGATGCGTTCCTGGATCAGCCGCTTGGTGAACAGGAGCTGCTCCGCCTGGATCGCGATGTCGGTCGCGGTCCCGCCGATCCCACCGGACGGCTGGTGCATCATCACCCGGGAATGGGGCAGTGCGAACCGCTTTCCGGGCGCCCCGGAGGAGAGCAGGAACTGACCCATCGACCCGGCGAATCCCAGCGCGACGGTCGCCACGTCGTTCGCGATGTACTGCATCGTGTCGTAGATGGCCATTCCCGCGCTGACCGACCCACCCGGCGAATTGATGTACAGGTGAATGTCCGCGGACGGATCGTCACTGGCGAGAAGGAGCAGCTTCGCGCAGATCGCGTTGGCGACGGTGTCCTCGACCACCGAGCCGAGGAAGACGATCCGGTTCTGGAGGAGCCGGTGGAACACCTGGTCCTCGAACGGGCCGGCCGCCGTCCCCGGGGCCTCGCCGTACTGGCCGGTGCCGATGCCGGTGCCGATGTCGGTACCGGCGCGTGGGCGGTGTGGCCGGCTGTGTCGCGGCTGATACAGGGCATTCATGGTGCGCGTGACCTCCCGCCGGCCCGACGGGGTGTGGGGATCGAACGAAGTGGCCGGCCAGGCCAGCGTCGCCGAGAAACGGGCCGTCGGACGGCCGGTCTGCCCGTGGCAGATCTGCCCACGGCAGAGCGCCGGAGCGGGCGCCGGGGATCCGACGCGCCCGTCCCCGGCGGCCGCCCGCTACCGGGCAAAGGTGCTCCGGGAGCACTCGATCGCAGGACGCCCGATCGCCGGGACGGCCCTGCCTAGAAGGCGTCCGGATCGATGTCGAAGCGCAGCCGGGCCCGGGCGGTGTCGTCGTGCAGCGTGACCATGAAGTCCTCGGCGACACGGACCTGCTCCTGCAGCGAGGCCAGCTTCTCCTCGGCGAGGCTGACCCAGGTCGCCAGCCGCTCCTGGAGCTCCTCGCGCCGCTCGCGGGCGAGGCCCTCCCGGTCGATCTCCTCGCGCAGGCCGAGCAGCGCCCGCATCTCCTCGAGGGTGAAACCCAGCGGCTTCATCTTCTTGATGAGAAGGAAACGATCCAGAGCGTCGTCGTCGTAGAGCGGATAGCCACCGGGGCTCTCCCCGACGGCCACGAGCAGGCCAGCTTCCTCGTAGAAGCGGACCGTCCGCAGGGAGAGCGCGACCAGGGTGGCGACCTCTCCGATCTCGTAGACGCCGCGGCGGGCTGAGGAAGAGGTGATGTTGCCTGTCGTGGACAATTCGACCCTTACGTCGGTATCACGGGCGAGGTGACGGTGGCGCGAGCGGAACCGTGTCGGCTGGGCGGATCTCGGCGCGACACTCCCGTAGGCGGGTTCGTGACCAGCATATTGCGGACGGGCGGCGGCCCGCGTACGCGGCGGCGTTCGCGGTGGTCCGCGTACGGCGTGGCTCAGCGCCGGGGCGGTTCACCGCTCCGGGTGATCGGTCCGCTCCTCCGAGCGTGACCGTTCGACGTCGCCGTGCAGGCCGACGACGAAGTCCTCGGCGACGCCGGCCTGCTCACGCAGCGTCGCCAGTTTCTCTTCGGCCAGGGCGACCCAGGTCCGCAGCCGCTCGCGCAGCTCGGCCCGCCGCTCGGGGGTCAGTTCCGGGTCGGCCAGCTCGTCGCGGACGGCGAGCAGCGACCGCATCTCGTCCAGGGTGAAACCGAGCGGCTTCATCTTCCGGATGACGAGGAGCCGGCTGACGGCGTCATCGTTATAAAGACGGAATCCGCCGGGCGTCCGGCCGGCCGGTACCAGAAGCCCGGCCTCCTCGTAGTAGCGCACCGTTCGCAGCGACAATCCCACCCGCTCGGCCACCTCTCCGATCTGGAGGGTGTTGCGTCGGATCAGGCTGGGGAGGGATTCGTCCCTGCGCATCGTCGACAAAGCTACCCTTACGTCAGGGTCGGGAACCGTGGGCCGCGGCGCGAACCGGTGGCCGAACGGGGTGACTCCCGAACACGTCTGCATAGACTGTGCCATTGGTACGGAGCACTGTACGACGTCGCAGACCGGGGCGGAAATCGGCCCGACAGGCGATGTCCGCGCCCGGCGCCGGTGTCGGGGGAGGGTCTACCCGCGCTGCAGGGTCATCGCTCCTATGCGGATCGTGACGGTCCGGTGTCCGTGCGGGCGGGCCGGGTGGCTCCTGAGTAAAGGCGCGCCGGCGCCCCACCGGTCGATTGCCAGGTGATCGCCGGCTCATTGTCGGGTTAAGTCGCTTTACCGTCGGGTCATACCGGTGATTGTCGTCCTGCCGACATCGGACGCACGCTGACGATGTGGCGGGCATGACGCACTGGGATGTACACGTGGGTGTCGGCACCCGAACGCGCGCGCGATCGGTCAGACTCGACATGTCGGTGCCGGGGGTCTCCACGGCGCCGTCACCGCGCGGACGGCCCGACCGGCGGCGGCCGGCGCGGCGCGCCCGCCGTCGGCGACGAGTGGAGGTAGGCGGCGGCCGTGAGCATCACCAACGAGGCGGTCGGGCGGGTTCTCGCGGCGTACCTGACCGCCCATCCCGGTGACCGCGAGCGGTTGGGACCGCTCGTCCGTGCGTCGGCGGCCCCGGCCCGGGGTTCGGCCCGGCTGACCTCGCGCCGGACGCTGCCCGGCCACGTGACCTGCTCGACGGTCGCGGTGAACGACGAAGGCCGCATTCTGCAGATCCATCACCGGGCGTCGGGCCTCTGGCTCCAGCCGGGAGGCCACATAGAGGACCGCGACGGCTCGCTGTTCGGCGCGGCGCTGCGGGAGCTGGCCGAGGAGACCGGGATCGGCCGCCGCCGCGTCAGCGCGATCAGCGAGCAGCCGGTGGACGTCGACATCCACTGGGTGTCCGCGAGTGCCGCCCGCGGCGAGCCGGAGCACCTGCACTACGACTTCCGCTTCCTGGTCGAGATCCGCGGCTCCGGGCTCGCGCCGGTCGAGACGGGCCTCGATCCCGATGATCCGGAGACGACGCGGCCGCTGTCCGTCCCTCCGCCCGCTGTCCCTCCGCCCGCCGTGCCCGTGGCCACAGACGGCCCCGCCGGGCGGACGGCCTCGTCCCCCGGGGTGGGCGCGTCCGGGCCCGTGCCGCCGGGGGTGGCGGGGACGAAGGTGCCGGGGCCGTCGGCGGCCCCGCCGGGTGCCCACGGAGCGGCTGGGGCAGCATGCACGCCGATGCCGGGCACGGCGCAGGGAACGGCGGCCGGAGTGCCGGTGGGGGTGATTCTGCAGGTTGAGGAGGTCGCCGGCGCCCGCTGGGCCGAGGTGCCGGCGCTCGGCGGCCGGCTGGCGCGCCGCGTGGCGGCCGCGCTGGTCGACCCGGGCGCCAGATGCCGATGATCGTTGCCGTGCGGGCCGTTCGTCCCGAACGGGTGTAAGCACCGGCACGGTCCGGCCCCGCGCTTCGCCGTTCCTCCGATCCCGGGGCACGATCTTCTCAGACCGGCGGTCGGGCCCTGCCCAGGCGGGACGAAGCCCAGGGGTGAACACTTGGACGCGCGACGTCGCGTGCATGACCCCGGACGGCGTCGCACGGTGCCGGTCGAGGCGCACGGTGCCGGTCGAAACGGGGGGAGTCGGGCGGATGGAGATTCCGCGGAGGTTGGGGCCGTTCCTGCTCACCCACCGCATCGGGGCCGGTGGCATGGGCACGGTCTACTACGGAACGCTCGACGGGCCCGCCGGCCGGCCCGCGGCGGTGAAGGTCATCCGCGCGGAGTACGCCGATGACCCTGAGTTCCGCGCGCGTTTCCGACGGGAGATCGAGGTCGTCTCCCGGGTCGCCGGCGCGTGCACCGCGCGCGTCCTGGCCGCCGACCCGGACGGCGACCCGCCCTACCTCGCCACCGAGTACCTCGCCGGCCCGAACCTGGCAGAGTACGTCCGCCAGCACGGCCCGCTCGTCGGGGAGACGCTGCGGACCCTGGCCGTCGGGCTGGCCGAGGCGCTCGTCGCGATCCACGACGCCGGTGTCGTCCATCGCGATCTGAAGCCGTCGAACGTGCTGCTCACCCGGGAAGGGCCGCGGGTGGTCGACTTCGGGATCGCCCAGGCCGCCGACACCGTGTCGCTCACCGGCGCCGGCTCCTCCGTCGGCAGCCCCGCCTACATGAGCCCGGAGCAGATCAGGGGCGGGGGCAGCGATCCGGCGATGGACGTGTTCGCCTGGGGCTGCACGGTCGCGTACGCGGCCACCGGGCGTTCGCCGTTCGGCGGCGGCCCGGCCGACGCGGTGCTGTTCCGGGTACGGCACGATCCGGCCAACCTGGACGGGGTCCCGGGCCGGCTGTACGCGCTGCTCGCCCGGTCGCTGGCGAAGAACGCCAAGGCGCGGCCGGACATCCACACGCTGTTCCGGGAGATCCTCGCCCTGTCGGACGTCGGCGCCGCGGTCAGCAGCGAGGCGCAGGACACCGACCTGACGGCGTTGGTCAACCAGGTGATCGCCGAGGGCTGGCTGTCCGTCGAGCATCTGGACCCCCGGATCCTCGACCTGGATGTGCGGGACGTGAACCCGTTGCCGATCGTCAGGGCGGCGGCCGGCGGCTACGCCGCCTACGCCCGCTCGGATGCCGGCGGGCCCCGCAATCTGTCCGGTGCCCGTGACCCAGTTGGGTCAGGCAACTCTCCTGGGCCCAACAACTCAGTTCGGCCCGGCAGCCCACCTCGGCCCGCCAGCCCAGTTCGGCCCGGCAGCCCACCTCGGCCCGGCCATCCGGCTGGAGTCGGCGGTCCGGCGGTGCCGGTTGCTCCGGGGACGTCGGCCGCGCATGTCGTGCCGTTGCCGCGAGCGGAGTCCCCGACCCTGCACCGGTCCGGACCCGTGCGCCCCGGGCCCGGTCCGGCCGGGCCCCGGCGAGGTCCGGGGCAGCCGAGCGCGCCCAATCAGCAGAGTGGGCCCAACGAGCGGAGCACGCCCAATCAGCCGAGTACGGCCGGGCGACAGGCGCCGTCCGGGCAGCAGTGGGCGGCCGGGCAGCGCGGCGCGGCCGGAAGGCGGATTCCTTCCAACTATCCCGTTTCCCCTGCCGCACCCGCTCCGGCTGCGCCGCCGGGCCCACCGGAGCCAACCGCGGCACGGGGGCCGGTCGGGGCGGGCTCGGGGGAGACCCCGCGGCGGGTTCCGGCGCACCCCGCGACTGCTGTGACGCGGTCGCGTCGGTACCAGGCGCCCGACCCGCCGGCGGCGCATGGGCCCGTCCATCCGCCGTCCTCGGCCGGCGTGCCGGCCGTCTCCCGCCGGGAACGCCGTCGGCGGGAGCGGGAGCGGGAACGGAGGGCGTCGATCCGACGGGCCGCGGCCTGGGTCTGCGACCCGCGCTGGATCGTCGTCCTCGCCGTCCTGGCGGCGCTGGTGCTGGTCGGTATCGCGATGGTCAACATTCGTTGATCCCGATGCCCTCGCCCGGCGGACGGGCGCTGGTCACCGGGCCCCGGCTCGCCGGCCGCCGCGCCGGGTATCGCTCACCCGGGTTCCAGGAGCCCGGCGAGGCCCAGCTGGCCGGGCGTCGCTCCGCCGGCTCGGGCCGGCCGGCGTTCGCGGGCGCCGGCCGCTGGTCGGCGGGATGCGTCGGCCCGCTCCGCCGCGCGCCGCGGACCATGGCGGTGCGCACCGCGGCGCCGCGCATCTGGACCGTGCCGAGCACCATCTCGTCCACGGGGACGGTGAGACCCTGCTCGACCAGGGCCGATGCCGTCGCGCTGTCGCCCGCGCGCAGCACGTCCCGCACCCGCTCGAGGATTCCGCGCAGGGTCGCGATCTGCTGGGCGCAGCTGGGTGCCCCGAGCTCGGGAAGCCACTCCGGCCACGGATGAGCTGTAATCTCGTCGTCGGGCACGCCCAGTTCGCGTGCGAGCGCGAGCTGTGAGATCCGGTCGGGGGTTACGCCTCGATTCTCCCAGCGCCAGATCTTCTGCCGCTGAGCGGCCATGCTCGCGACGCCGAGCTCGCGGGCACGGACGGCGACGATGCGTGCCACAGCTTCGTAGGACCAGCCGTGTAGGGCGCGAAGCCGCCGCAGGGGGTGACTGGGCTGGGCCGTCGATTCCGTGAGGGAAAGGGGATGTTCGGTCGGTATGACGAACAATCGTCTCACCTTTTCTTCTGTGCCCCCGCCCTCCCATCGCGCTACGCGGTGCGCTGCCGCCGCTGAACTGCCGCACCTGGTCGTCCCCGACAAACGACAGGTGCGCGGCGGGCCGCGGTCGACGGCACCGGCCGGGCCCAGACAGGAATCGCCCCGGTGGCCGTCGACGAGCGACTTAAAACAACGGACACACAATACCATCCGCGATCACGGCCGGATTCGTTGTTTCCCTCGCGTTGCCCTCCACCCGCACCAGGTTCGCTCCGTCCCCGCACTGCTCCGGGCAGCGCGGCGCCGGACCGTCGGGGGTCTGCGCCATCATCTGCGGCTGTGAGCGCTGAGGTTCTTGCCCCGCCCGGCTTCGCCGCACGTTTTCGTCGGCCGTACGCGGTGGTGGACGTCGAGACCACGGGTCTGTCTCCGACGAGGGACAGGGTGCTGTCGATAGCGGTCGTCCTGACCGCCGCCGACGGCACCGTCGAACACCGCTGGTCAACCCTCCTGGATCCCGGATGTGATCCCGGCCCCGTCCATATTCACGGTCTGACCAGGCAGCGCCTGGCCGGGAGCCCGACGTTCGCCGCCGTCGCCGACGAGGTCGCCGGCCTGCTCGCCGGGCGGGTGCTCGTCGCGCACAACGCGGCCTTCGACTGGCGGATGCTAGCCGGCGAGGCCATGCGGATCGGGACGACGCTCCCGGTCGAGTGGCGGCTGTGCACGCTGACGTTGGCCAGTCGGCTCGGCCTGGAGCTGCCGAGCCTGCGCCTGGCCTCGCTCGCCGCCTACTGGGGCGTCGTCCAGCGGCGGGCCCATGACGCGCAGGACGACGCCGAGGTGCTGGCGGCCTTGTTGCCCCGGATCCTGCAACGTGCCGCCGACCAGTACCTGGAGCTGCCGCTCACGCGCTGCGGCGTCGACCGCGACGGCGTCACGGTGCGTCCGCCGCGCTTCGCCGCCGCGGGCCGCACGCCGCCGTGCCGTTATCGAAACCCCGGGCGGCTCGATCCCGGTGCGGCGCTGGTCCAGGGAATGTGCGTCGCTTTCAGCGGCCCCACGCGGACGGAACGCGGCGAGCTCGTCGGCCGGGCGGTCGCTGCAGGCCTGCATGTGACGGAAACCGTGAGTCGGCGCACAAGTCTTCTGGTGACCAATGACGCTCGCAGCGTGACACGGAAGGCCCGCACCGCCGCGTTGTTGAACACACCCGTACGAGGAGAGGAAGATTTTCTGGAATTGCTCGCGGCCGTTCGCCCAGGAATTCTCGTCCCGGCTGCCCCACCCGTTCGTCGTGACCGCCGGCCGCGGCGCCCGACCCCGGACGCGTGACGGCCGGGCGAGTCCGTGGACTCGCCCGGCCGTCACCGCGGGGCTGCTCGGTCGGCGGTGAAGGTCAGTGCCGAACGGAGGTGTGGCCCCGGCTGTGCACCGCACGCCAGACCAGCAGGGCGACGATGGCGCCGATGATCGAACCGATGATCCCGGACGGCTGCAGCGCACCCTCGCTCAGGTCATGCCCGAACAGCACGTAGCCGAGGAGACCACCGATGAAAGACCCGACAATGCCGAGCAGAACGGTTCCCGGGATTCCCATCGGGTCGCGCCCGGGGACGACCAGCCTCGCCACGGCGCCCGCGATGAGACCGAGAACGATCATGCTGATGATGAACCAGAGCACGTTGACCGCCTTCGTTGTGAGGTGAAACCCGTTACCGGGGTGCCGTCGCGCACATTTCTGGCGTGAAGTGCATCCGTCGAGAAGTGCGTCCGGGTGATTTGCCGACCGGAGGTGCTTTTTCGCCCCGCGCCGTCAAAAGTCTGGTACCCGGCGCCCTGGGCGACAAACACGCGCTAACACGCGAATGTGATCCTCGCCCGACATGGCCGCCCTGCCGGGGGTGGGAAAGCCTGGCGGGACGCCGGCTGCGTCCGCCGGCGGACGTCGTCCGCCGGGCCGGGCGTCCGCCAGACGCTCGGCGGGGATTCAGTCGTGTCCCTGGGTGACGAGGCGCGGGGGCGGTGGAACTCCGCCGGCCTGCGCTCCCGGCTTCTCGAGCCGGCGGAGCAGGTCCTCGGCCCACCGCACGACACCCGGCAGGTTCACGCCGTGGGCCCGCCAGCCGTCCGGCGTGGGCTGCCGGTCACCGGTGGGGGAGTCCAGGGCTTCCCGTCGCGCGTGGCCGGGGCATGGGCCGTCACCGGCCAGGCCCCCGTCCGCGGTGGGTTCGCACAGGTGGGGAACCAGCTCGGTCAGCCCGCGTCGCAGCAGGGCCGTCGCCCCGCGGGTGTTGCCGCGGGCCGCGTGGACCAGCCCGACCACGACCTGTGTCAGGCCTCGCCACAGGCCTCGCTCGGCCGCCGGAGCGGCCTTCCACGCTTGTTCGAGGACCTCGTGTGCCTGGAAGTACAGACCGGCGTCCAGCAGGTCCTGTGCGGCTCTCAGCGCCGCGCGCGGTGACGCGGGGAGGTCGTCCGGCAACGGTGGGACCCCGGCGGCTCCGTGGGGGAGAGGCCGGCCGAGCGCGTCGCGGGGCCGCGCCGTCGGCCGGAGGCGCCGCGCCGCGCCGCGGGGCGGGCCGGCTGTCATCCCGGCATCGCGATCAGGACGGCGATCAGCACCGCCAGTACCAGCGCCAGCACGGCGAGGGCCCAGACCCGGGCCGGCGGAAGACCGGCTCGCCAGCGCGGATCCGATCCGCTGGCACTGTCGGCGCGGACGTCGCCGCCGGTGCCGTCACCGGCGTCGCCTGTGGTGCGGACCGCGCCGGCGGTGTCGACGGCACCGCCGGTACTGCCTGGGCCGGGAGTGCTGACCGGGTCTGTGGGGCCGGCGGGGCCGGCGGTGCTGACTGGGCTGGTGACGGGACTGAGGTCGGCGGCGGCGGTGTCCTGATCTTTGGTGAGGACGTCGGTGGACGCCTCGCCGGCGACCGTGCCGGCCATCGGGGGACCGGCCGCTGCCGGGTCGGTACCGCCGTCCTTACTGGCCTCCGGATCCGCCGCGGTGCCGCCGGCGCGGTTTGTGTTCGCCGCCGGCGCTCCCGCCGTGAGATGGCCCGCCCGAGGCTGGACCGTCGTGGGCTGGTCCAGGGTCCGCTGGTCGTCGGCGTGATCACCGGGCCCGTCACCGGCCACCGTCGGTGACGGGCTGTCCAGGATGACCTCGAGGCCGTGATCGTCGCCGGTTGGGTCGGGGCGCCGGTTCGTCCCGGAGGTCCGGGACGGCGTGCTCGGGCCGGTGGCCGCCGCTTGGACCTCGTCGTCGAGGAACGTCGGGATGCCGGCCCGGGTGAGCCAGCCGGGGCCGCGGGCGCGGGCCATCGCCCCGGCCAGGCTGAGCGCGAACGAGCGGGCGGTCTGCGGCCGGCGGTCCGGATCCTTGGCGAGTGCCTGCTCGACGACCCGGGCGACGGGCTCGGGGATCCCGGCCAGCGGGCGTGGCGTGACGGTGAGGTGGTGGCGGGCCCACGCGTCGCTGGTCGCGGGCCGGACGAGGAAGAGCGGTCGGCGGGCCAGTAGCTCGTACAGGACGACCCCGAGCCCGTAGACGTCGGTCGCGGGGCTCAGTGAGCTCAGCGTGAACTGTTCGGGAGCCATGTAGCGCGGGGTGCCGATCGCCGAGCCCGGCGGACCGCCCGGACCATTGACACCGCCCAGCCCGCCGACGCTGCCCAGCCCCCCCGTACCACCCGGAGCACCTGTACCGCCCAGAGCACCCACACCCCACAGGGCACCGGGACCCGGTGCCCTCGGTGTCACCCGCAGCGTGTGGGCGATGCCGAAGTCCGTCAGCTTCGGCACTCCCAGCGCGGTGAACAGGATGTTCTCGGGCTTGATGTCGCGATGGAGGATGTCCCGGGCGTGCACGTGCTCCAGGGCCGCCGCGGTGACGAGCGCCATGGCGCAGGCGGCCTCCAGCGAGAGGCCGGTGGTCGCCCGCACCCGCAGGCTGCCCCCGTCGAGGAGTTCCATGACGATCAGGGCCAGGTCCGCGTGGGCAATGTAGCGGTACACGCGGACGAGGTGCGGATGGTCCAGGCCGGCCAGAAGGAGCGCCTCGGACTCGGCGTCGAGCGCGACGGCTGAGGCGGGCCGCAGGACGCCGGTCACGCCGAAGGTGGCGTCCTCGTCGACAGCGAGCGGCATGACCTTCACCGCGACGCGGCGGTGTGCGTCGTCCTGGGCGGCCAGCACGACGCCGGAGGAGCCGCGGCCGAGCTCCGCCGCGAGAGCATAGCCGGGCAGGGCCGCCGCGACGACGTCCCGGTCGACGATCATCTCGCCGCCCCGCTCGGCGCCGCCGTGTTCCGCGTGGCCCCGCTTCGCGTCGCCCGGTCCCGTGCCGTCCCGTTCCGCGTGACCCGTGCGAACTGGTTCCGCGTGGTCCCTTTCTGCGTCGTCTCTTTCCGCGCGGCCCGGTTCGGCGTGCTGTCCCCGCACGGGCCGTTCCAGGCCGCTGCCCGCCTTCTGGTCACCGGTGTGGGCCTCCCCCGAGGAATACGGGCCCGCGCGCCGCTCGGCTGGCGCCGCCTGCCCCGGCGTGTGCGCGGGCGCGCGGCGGGGCAGTGGCCGTCGCAGTGGCCGGGATCGGGCGATACTAGGCCTGATCAGCCTATTCTGCGTGTGTTCGGGCAGTGGCGGCACCCGCGGTGCGGCGGCTGTCCTAAATGCCCGACACCGCGCGTGGGTCGTGGTTCGACATGTGATCCAGGTCACCTGGCAGGGTCGGGCCGCCGACGACCGTGTCCCGGTTGGACGGGTCTGGCGGCGGCTCCTCCGGCCCCCGGACACCGGGCGGAGGCGACCTGCCGAGGGGGGACACGTGAGGCGGTGCGCCCAGCCGACCGGGCGCGGACGGCCGGGCCGACTCCGGCCGGTCGGGGCCGTCGCACCGCAGGCCCGCGAAGCCGGCGCCCGCCGGGATCAGGTACAGCATGGTCGCGGGCGTCAGCCTGGGGATCGGCCCGCTGTGGTTGAACACGATGTCCCGGCCGATCGCGCCGGAGGCCACGCCGAGGGACAGCACCATCGCGCCGGCCAGCAGCCTCCATGCCCGCTCGGCGCCGCGCTCGCGCATCCCGGCCCACACGCAGGCAGCCCCGCCGACCATCAGGCAGCCGGTTTCGACGACACGGACGAGCAGGAGCTCGGGGCGTCCGTGCAGGATCGACATCGCGAACACGGTCGCGGCGATGATCACAAAGGCGGTGATCGTGGCGCTTCGGAACGCCTGGTCGCCCCCCTGTCCGGCGCTGTACGCCCAGCCCGAACGGATCCGGGCCTCGCCCTCTGAACGGGCCCGAGTCCGGCCCTCCGAACGGGTGGGAGTCTCACCCTGAGGTGCGCCGTCCATAGCTGGACCGTCCGAACGCTCGCGCGGGGATCCGGAGGAACCCGGGGGTGGGCGAACCTCCGATCGCGCTGAACCGGCGTCCAGCCCGACCGGGGGTGATCCGGCGCCGGTCCGACCCATTGCGGGGCCATGGTATGTCCAGCTAACCTAAAGGGCATGTTCAACTACTTTAGATAAGTGATTTGTCGCGGAGTCCAGTGGATGTCACCGGTTGCCGATAGGTCGGCGGCTCCTGGTCACGACGGTGTGGGCGGTGAACGGCCGCGCGGGACGCATTCCCGGCCAGGGACACTGGACACATGTCCGCCACTCTCGTCGCCACCGATCTGACCGTGCTGCGGGGCGGCACCGTCGTCCTCGAAGGGGTGTCCCTGACCGTCGCCCCCGGTGATCGCCTCGGTGTGGTCGGGCCGAACGGCGTCGGCAAGTCGACGCTGCTGCGGGCCCTGGCCGGCCTGGTACGGCTCGACGGTGGACGGGTCGAGCTCTCGCCGCCCACCGCCCTGGTCGGGCTGCTGCCCCAGGAGCCCGACCGGCGCCACGACGAGACGCTGCGCGAGTACCTCGCCCGGCGCACCGGCGTCGCGGCGGCCCAGCAGGCGCTGGACGCCGCGACCGAGGACCTGACGGTCGGCGTCGCCGGCGCGGACGACGGATACAGCCTGGCGCTGGAGCGGTGGCTGGCGATCGGCGCCGCCGACCTGGACGTCCGCGCCGAGCAGGTCATCGCCGATCTCGGGCTGCCCGCCGCGGCACTGGACCGCCCGACGGCGACGCTGTCCGGCGGCCAGGCCGCGCGCGGCTCGCTCGCGAGCATCCTGCTGTCCCGCTTCGACATCACCCTGCTCGACGAGCCGACCAACGACCTGGACTTCGACGGTCTGGAGCGGCTCGAGCGGTACGTCGAGCAGATGTCGGGCGCGCTGGTGGTGGTCAGCCACGACCGGGAGTTCCTCGACCGGTCCATCGACGCCGTCGCAGAGATCGACCAGCATCAGCACGGCGTCACCCGTTACGCCGGCGGCTGGGACGCCTACCTGGAGGCGCGGGGCCTGGCCCGGCGCCAGGCCCGGGAGCGCTTCGAGCGGTACGCCGACCGGCGGGCCGGGCTGGTGGAGCAGGTCCAGCGCCAGCGTGAGCAGTCGGTGCGGGGGGCCGTCCGGGCGAAGCGGCGCTCGCCGGACTCAGACCGCTCGGCGCGCGGCGCGCGGATCGAGGCCGCCACCAAGAGCGCCGGACGGGTCCGCACGCTGCAGACCCAGCTCGACCGGATGGAGCGCGGCGACGAGGCGGTGGCCGAGCCGCGCAAGGAATGGCAGCTGCGCATGTCGATCGCCGCCGCCCCCCGGTCGGGCGATGTGGTGGCCACGCTGGACGGCGCCGTCGTCGAGCGGCCCGGCTTCCAGCTCGGCCCGGTCGACCTCACGGTCGCCTGGGCGGACCGGATCGTGATCACCGGCCGCAACGGCGGCGGGAAGAGCACGCTGCTGGCCGCGCTGCTCGGCCGCCAGCCGCTGACCGCCGGCCGGCACTCGCTCGGCTCCGGCGTGCTCCTCGGCGAGGTCGACCAGGCGCGCACCCACTTCCGCGGCGAGTCGACGGCGGCCGACGTCGCCGAGGCGGCGACCGGTTCCTCCCCGGCCGACGTCCGGACGCTGTTCGCGAAGTTCGGGCTGGGCCCGGACCAGATGACCAGGCCCGCGTCGTCCCTGTCGCCCGGCGAGCGGACCAGGGCGGCGCTCGCGCTCCTGCAGGGCGCCGGAGTGAACTGCCTGGTCCTCGACGAACCGACGAACCACCTCGACCTGCCCGCGATCGAGCAGCTTGAGCAGGCCGTCGAGGGGTTCGAGGGGACGCTGCTGCTGGTCACCCACGATCGGCGGCTGCTGGAGGCCGTGCGGGTGACCCGGCGCCTGAGCGTGGATGCCGGGCAGGTCACCGAGGCCCCCGCGTGACACCGGCGGGGCGGGTATTTTCGGGCGGAGCACGCCAGCCGCACAAGCCGGGCATCATGCCGCCGGGCATAAGGATGTCGGGCATAAGGATGTCGGGTACCGGGAGGTCGTCGCCATGAGCGGTGTCGAGCTGCTCGCCGTGGCGCTGGTGATGGCGGTCGGTGTCGTCGGTGTGGTCGTGCCGGTGATGCCCGGCCTGCTCCTCGTCTGGGGCGCCGGCGTGTGGTGGACGATCGCGGACGGCGGCGGCGCGGGCCGCTGGGCGGTGCTCGCGGTCATGAGCGCACTGTTCGTCGCCGGCGCGCTGGCCAAGTACGTGCTGCCGGGCCGGGCCGCGTCGGCCGCCGGCGCGCCGTTCTCGACGATGCTCATCGGCGCGGTCTGCGCCGTCATCGGCTTCTTCGTGGTGCCGGTTCTCGGCCTGCTCGTCGGCGGGCTCGCGGGCATCTACCTCGCGGAGCTCACCCGCCTGCGCGACGCCCGGCGAGCCACCGCCTCGACCTGGGCCGCTGTCGTCGCCTTCGGTGTCGGGCTGCTCGTCGAGCTCGGTGCGGCCGTCGCGATGGCCGCGACCTGGGGCGTCGGCGAGCTCGTCAGCTGAACCCGTAGTCATCCGGGCCGGGTGCGCGGCGTGGGGAAGCCCGGCGCCGGAGAAAAGGGAGGCGCGCCGGGGAACTGTGGTTCGCGATGGCCGAAAGTGGCGTGTCGCGATTCATTCTATTCCCCGGCGCTGTCGTCCGATGGTCGTGTGAAGCGACCGGATAAGTGGTTCAGTCGGCGGTTCGTCTGATCACCAGTCCCAGTCCCAGTCCCAGTCATCCTTCTTCCGGTGGTCCTTATCCCATCCGTCCTTCTCCCACTTGTCGTCCTTTCGCCACTCGTCCTTATCCCACCCGTCCTTATCCCACCCGTCCTTCTCCCACTTGTCGTCCTTCCAGCAGTCCTTCTTCCCCCAGTCCTTGCCGTCCCAGCGCTGCTCGTGGTGGCATCCCTTGTCGTCCCAGTCGGTGAAGGCCTGCGCGGCGCCGGCACCCGGGCCGAGGCCCAGGGTCACGGCGGCGGCGCCGGTGGCGACCAACGCGAGGATCCTACGTGGCGCGGACTTTCCCATCATTCCCCCATCGCGGTATCGGTGTGCGGCTGCCCCGCACCCAAAAAAGGGTCTCGCCACCCGGCGATCCTCCTAAACAAAGAATCTAGGTGCCATGAAATTATGGAGATTTGACCACGGCTGATTCCGGGTCGTGTCGGTGGCGGTGGAATTAGTCGCCGTGTTGCCGCGAATGGGTTTTCGTGGCGGTGGTCGGCATTCCGGCGGGCGTTGTCGGGCAGCCGGGTGTGTCGGGTCGGGTGCGGCTCTGGTAGCGCGCTATCGATCACCACCGGTGCCCGCCGCCGGGGGGCCGATCTCGCCCCGCGCGACGGTTACCGGGCTGTGGCCGCCCGGGTCGGGGCCGGAGTCACTCGACCCACCAAGCCGACGATGCCTATCGTGCCTGTCGGGAAGGTGGTCTGATGGACGTTGATCCGCTGGTGACGCTGGCCGGGTTGCTCGTGGGGTTCGTGGTGGGGCTGACCGGCATGGGCGGCGGCGCGCTGATGACGCCGATCCTGGTGCTGCTGTTCGGCGTGCAGCCGCTGGCCGCAGTCTCGAGCGATCTCGTCGCCTCGGCGGTGATGAAGCCCGTGGGCGCGACGGTGCACCTGCGCCGGGGCACCGTCCACCGCGGGCTGGTCGGATGGCTCGTGCTCGGCTCGGTGCCCGCCGGGTTCTGCGGTGTGCTGGTGCTGCGCGCGCTGGGCGACGGGGCCGCTGTGCAGGACAGGATCAAGGTCACGATGGGGGCCATCCTGATCGTCGCCGCGCTGGCGATGCTGGCGAAGGCGGAGATCGACCGCCGCCGGGGGCCCGGCAGCGCGGATGCCGCCGTGATCATCGTCCGGCCGCTGCCGACCCTGGCCATCGGCGTGGTCGGCGGCCTGGTCGTCGGCATGACCTCGGTCGGCTCGGGCTCGCTGATCATCGTGCTGCTGCTCTGGCTGTACCCGTCCATCCGGGGCTCCCAGCTCGTCGGCACCGATCTCGCCCAGGCGGTCCCGCTGGTGGCCGCGGCGTCGCTCGGGCACCTGATCTTCGGTGACTTCCAGCTCGGGCTGACCGGCTCACTGCTCCTGGGCTCCCTGCCCGGGGTCTACCTCGGCGCCCGGATCTCGGCGGGGACGTCCACCAGCCGGGTCATCCGCCCGGCGGTCGTCGTGGTGGTGTCCCTCAGTGGCCTCAAGCTGGTTGGGCTGCCCACGGAGGCGCTGGGCGCCGTCCTGGCGCTGGTGGCGGTCGGCGTCGCGGGGTGGGCCGTGCGCCGCCGCGCAGCGGTGCCCGACGTCGCGGCAGACATCGAGGCGGGCGCCGAGGTGGGCATCGCGGCAGGCGCCGTGCCCGGCGTCGCGGCGGGTGAGGCGCCCGGCGCAGATGAGCCCGTCCCGACCGGGCTCGCGGGCGGGGCCGACGGCCCGTATCCGGCTCTGTCCCGGGGTCAGCCCTGACGGGCGACGCCGGTCAGCCGCGGGCGGTCGTCGCGACCTGGCGCACGGCGGGCAGGACGTCGCGGGCGAACGCCTCGATCGTCTCGGGCGTCGCGAAGTCGGTGAACTGCAGGTAGAAACGCTCGACGCCAAGGGCCGCCAGCTCACCGAAGTGCTCGGCGAGCGTGTCCGGGGTCCCGACTACCAGCCCGCCCCAGTTCCCGAAACGCTTCCGGGCCACCGCCGTGACGTCGTCCAGCTCCGCGCCGCTCGCCGCGAAACCGACCGGGTGCTGGGTCGACAGCCGCGCGCCGCCGGCGAGGGGACGCAGCTCGGCGAGGTCGCGCAGCCCGTAGGTCGGGCAGTTCCACCAGTCGGCGTGCCGGGCGACCATGGGCATTGTCAGCTTCCGGCCGGCACCGCCCAGCAGCAGCGGGATCCGTCCGTTGACCGGCACCGGGTGCTGCAACGCCCCGCGCAGGGTGAAGAAGCGGCCCTCGTGCGTCACCTCCTCGCCGCCGAACAGGGCGCCGAGCACCTCCAGGTACTCGGCGAGCCGGGCGGCGCGGGTCGGGTTGTCCTCGACCGGCAGGCCGAACCGCTCGAGCTCGGCCGGCGTGGAACCCCAGCCCAGGCCCAGCTCGAAGCGTCCGCCGGAGAGATGGTCCAGGCTGACGGCCTCCTTCGCGAGCACCGCCGGATGGCGGAACGACGCGCACAGCACCAGATGGCCGACGCGCAGCCGGCTGGTGGCCGCCAGCGCGGCCGTCGCGGTCGTCATCGCGTCGAAGCTGTCGCCGGCGGGCAGCCCCGGCGGGGCCAGGTGATCCATGAACGCGACGCCGTCGAACCCGGCCGCCTCCGCCGCCCGCACCCGGTCCAGCAGCCGGGGGAAGTCCATCCGCAGCTGGGGGAGGAACAGCCAGGCCTCGGGCAGCCCCCGGGCCGGGGCCGTTGGGGCCGGGACTGTCGACGTCGATGCCGCCGGGGCGGTCGGGTCACCGGAGACCATGGGTAACAACCTGGCAGAACGTGGCGCGACTCACCACCGGAGCCCCACACCGGGGATCCGGGCTCAGACCGAGGTCGGGCTGAGCGGCCATCCGGGCAGGTTGCGCACCGCCATCCAGGCCAGCGCCGCGCCGGCGAGCCCGTACGCCAGCGGACGCGGCAGCGGCGCGGGGTGACCACGGTCGAACGCGCGGGCCTGCCGGACGACGAGGGCGACCAGCAGCGGCGAGCACACCAGGAGGAACAGGTTGTCGCGGGCGGCCGCGGCCGGCATGCCGTGCAGCAGGTCGTAGGTGAGGCGCAGCCCACCGCAGGCCGGGCAGTCCAGTCCGGTGACCGCCCGGACCGGGCACCGCGGCATCACGGACGACGGGTCGTGCGGGTCGGTGCCGGCCAGGTAGCCGAGCCCGGCGAGCAGGCAGCAGCCGGCACCCGCCAGCACCAGCCGCCGCCGGACGCGGGAGGCCCACGGTCCGGTCGTGGCCATGCCGTTCCCTCTCGCCTCCGGTCGGCGGGCGCCGGCCCGCGCGGCGGTCAGTCCCGCAGCGGACGGCCGTACTGGTCGCGGACGTTGCCCGTGAGTATCATCACGCCGTCCACCAGCGCCCAGACGCCCAGGCCGCCGCAGGTGAGGAGCTGGGCCACCGCGATGCCCGTGCTGCCGAGGTAGAAGCGTCCGACACCGAAACAGCCGGCGAAGATCTGTAGCAGGCCGGCGACGATCTTCTGCTTGTCCGAGTAGGGCTCACCGGTGATCGGGTGCCGGCCGAAGGGCGCGGACTGGTCGAAACCACCCGGCCCGTAGCCGCCGGGGTACCCGGGCGGCGGCCCGTACCCGGGCGCGTAGCCCGGCGGGGGCGGGTATCCCGGCGGCGGGCCGTAGCCGGGTTCCGGCTGGCCAGAGGGGAACCCGCCGGTCGGGGGCCCGTAGCCGGGGTCGGGCTGGCCGGGCGGGTATCCGCCGGGTGGCGGTCCGTAGCCGGCGTTCTTCGAGAGGTCCGGACCGGGTTGGCCCTGGCCGGGATAGCCCTCGCCGTAGCTGGGCGGCTGTCCTGGCGTGGTCATCGGCGTTCTCCATCCGGATACCGGCGCTCGGGTTGGCGCGCCCGGGCGATGTTGTGGCTTCCGGAAGATACAGCTCGGCGGAATCGCCGGACCGGCCAGCCTTGCGTCGGATGGCGGACATCCCGCCCGCCGCATCGTGCCGCTCGGCGCGCCGACACCGGTCCAACGCCTGTCCGGTACCGGCCGAACGCCGGTGCGATGCTGGCCGTTGCGCCCGTCCCACCGCTGCTGGCTAGCCGCTCGTGCGGGCGCCTCCACGCCGGCCGGCCGAGCCCGCCCGCGCCGGCGGGCCGCCGTGGTCCGCCCGCCCACCGGGCACCCGGCGCTCCGCCTTCGGCCCGACGGGCAGCACCGTCACACGGCTCAGGCTCGACGTCAGCCGCCACACCCGCCCGTACCCGTGCCGCGCGCGGAGGTGGTGGTCGAGGTCGCCGGTGGTTGGGAAGACGGCGGTGCACCCCAGGTCGTCGCGTGGGCACTGGTACAGCGTCATGGCTGGTCCTCCTACCGGGTGATCGGTCGTTGTTGGACCTGAAACCGGCCGGCAACGCGCAGCTTCGACGCTACGTCCCCGCCCCGGCGACCGCATGCCGCGCGGGGCAGACTGGAGACATGGCAAACGCGCCCCATGATCCCACTGACGCCCTCGCCGCCGCGGCCGTGGGGGACCCACTCGCGGCGAGGACGGGGCGGCCGGCCGCCCCGTCCGCCGCCGAGTCCGAGGTCGTGGATCTGTGTCGGGACCTGCTGCGCTTCGAGTCGGTGAACCGCGGGAACGGCGACGGCCACGAGCGGCCCATCGCCGAGTACGTGGCCACCAGACTGGCCGAGGTCGGGCTGGAGCCGGTGCTGCTCGAGTCCGCGCCCGGCCGCACGAGCGTCGTGACCAGGGTGGAGGGCGCCGATCCGTCCCGCTCCCCGCTGCTCATCCACGGCCACCTGGACGTCGTGCCCGCCGACCCGTCCGAGTGGCGCGTGCATCCCTTCTCGGGCGAGGAGGCCGACGGCTGCCTGTGGGGGCGCGGCGCCATCGACATGAAGGACATGGACGCGATGACGCTCGCCGTCGTGCGCGACATGGTCCGGTCGGGCCGGCGTCCGCCCCGTGATCTCGTCGTCGCCTTCGTCGCGGACGAGGAGGCCGGCGGCACCCTCGGCGCGCGGTGGCTGGTGGACAACCATCCCGACCACTTCGCCGACTGCACCGAGGCGATCAGCGAGGTCGGCGGGTTCTCCTACACCGTCTCGGACGACCTGCGACTGTATCTGATCGAGACGGCGCAGAAGGGCATCGCCTGGATGAAGCTGACCGTCGCCGGCCGGGCCGGCCACGGGTCGATGATCAGCGAGGACAATGCGGTGACCAAGCTGTGCGAGGCGGTCGCCCGGCTCGGTCGGCACCAGTTCCCGATCGTGGTGACCCCGACCGTGCGCGTCTTTCTCGACTCGATCGGCGAGGCGCTGGGCATCGAGCTCCCCGCGGACGACCTGGAGACCACGATCGCGAAGCTCGGCCCGATCGCGCGCATGATCGGGGCGACGATCCGCAACACGGCGAACCCCACGCAGCTCGCCGCCGGACACAAGGTCAACGTGATCCCCGGCGAGGCCGTGGCCTACGTCGACGGGCGCTACCTGCCCGGGCAGGAGGAGGAGTTCCTGCGCCAGGTCGACGAGCTGCTCGGGCCGGAGGTCCGGCGTGAGTGGGTGGTGAACGACCAGGCGCTGGAGACCGGGTTCGACGGCCCACTGGTGGACGCGATGGCCTCGGCGCTGCGCGCGGAGGACCCGGCCGCCCGGGCCGTCCCGTACATGCTCTCGGGCGGTACCGACGCGAAGTCGTTCTCCCGGCTCGGCATCCGCTGCTTCGGGTTCTCCCCGCTGCTGCTCCCGCCGGACCTCGACTTCGCCGGCATGTTCCACGGCGTGGACGAGCGGGTGCCCGTCGACGCCCTGCGGTTCGGGGTCCGCGTCCTGGACCGTTTCCTCGCCGCCTCCTGATGGGAGCTGACCCGCGCCGGCGTGCGAACCGCTCTGCCAGGCGAACCGGCCCGGCTGGCGAACCGGCCTGACGCGCGAACCGGCCCGGACCTGATGGTCCGGGCCGGTTCGTGGGCCGCGCGCACGGGCCGGGAGGTCAGGCGGTGCGGACGGGGGATGCGGACGGGCCGTGCGGTCGGGGTGGACCCCGGGATCAGGCGGTGCCGGTGGAGGCGCTGCCCGACGCGGCGCCGTCCGGACCGAGATGGGCCGACTCGGCGCCCGGCGCCGGGTTGCCGGCCGGCGCCTTGCGGGCCTTCGGAACGGCGCCAGGCTGCCCCGCCGGCCGGGTCGCCGCCGAGGGGCCTCGGGAGGCCCAGTCGTCGGGCAGCGTCGGCATGAAGCCCTCGCCCAGCCGTTGCAGTGCTGACCGGGCGAAGATCTGCTGCGTGGTCACCGTCCGCTCGGAGCGGCCCCGGCCGATGAAGCTGACCGTCCAGTGCAGCAGGGTCGTCACCCGGTGCTTGAACCCGATGATGTAGACGAGGTGCACGGCGAGCCACATCAGCCAGGCGACGAACCCGCTGAGCTGGACGCCCTTGATGCTGGCCACGGCGCTGAAGCGCGAGATCGTGGCCATGCTGCCCTTGTCCTTGTACTCGAAGTTCCGCATCGGCGGGCCACCGCGCAGCCGGGTGCTGATCGTCTTCGCGGCGTACTTGCCGCCCTGGATCGCGACCTGGGCCACACCGGGCAGCCGGTCGAGGGTGGCCATGTCACCGACGACGAACACCTCGGGGTGCCCGGGCAGCGTCAGGTCGGGCTGCACCTGGATGCGGCCCGCCCGGTCGAGGACCGCGCCGGACTGCTCGGCGAGCTGCTTGCCGAGCGGGCTGGCCGCGACCCCGGCGGCCCAGATCTTGCAGACCGACTCGATCCGGCGGCGCGTGCCGTCGGAGTCCTCGACGTCGATGCCGCGGGAGTCGACGTTGACGACCCTGGCCCCGAGCTGGATCTCGACGCCGAGCTTCTCCAGCTTGGAAGTGGCCTTGGCGGCCAGCTTCTCGCCGAACGTGCCGAGCACCGACGGGGCGGCGTCGAGGAGGATGATCCGCGCCTTCGTCGTGTCGATGCGCCGGAAATCCTGCCGAAGCGTGCGGTGCGACAACTCGGCGATCTGCCCGGCCATCTCCACACCGGTCGGCCCGGCGCCGACGACCACGAACGTCATGTAACGCGCGGCGTCGGCCGGATCGGGTGTCGTCTCGGCCACCTCGAACGCGCCGAAGATGCGCCCGCGCAGCTCCAGCGCGTCATCGATGCTCTTCATACCGGGTGCGTGCTCGGCGAAGTGGTCGTTGCCGAAATAGGACTGACCGGCGCCGGCCGCGACGATGAGACTGTCATAGTGCTGTACGTCCGTGCGCCCGAGCAGGTTGGACGTCACGGACTTCGTCGCGAGGTCAATGGACACGACCTCGCCGAGTTCCACCTTCACGTTCTCCTGGCGGCGCAGTACCTCACGCGTGGTCGGGGCGATCTCCCCCTCGGACAGGATGCCCGTCGCGACCTGGTACAGCAGCGGTTGGAACAGGTGATGTGTGGTCTTCGCGACGACAGTCACCTCGACGGGCTCGCGCCGCAGGGCCTGCGCGGCGAACAACCCGCCGAAACCCGAGCCGATGATCACGACCCGGTGCTTTTGGTGTTCGTCGCTCGTAGCGGTCACAATCGCTCCCCACGTGCCGATGGGTGTCTGACGGAAGTGGTGCACGGTCCGTCCGCCTCTCCATCTTCCGCCGTGAAGCCGGGGGGAGATCGTGTTGATACTCACGTCACGACGCGCGGCCTTCCGGACGGCCGGCGGCACACTCGTCCTGAAGTGTTGTGTCTATCCGGGCCGGGCTGGTGGCCGACGGCGTCAGGCAGGCCTTTCCGGACAGCCAACGGCGAGCATCAGGTCGGGAGATATCCCGGCAGACCGCCCGGACGGCGCCGCCGGCGTAGCACCACTCGGCGGGTCCCATCGGGGTAGATGCGGGAGCGTTCGAGCTCCCAGTCCCCGAACTCGGCGTGCAGGGTGAGGATCGCGACCGCGGTCCGGCGGTCGGTGCCCGGCGGCATCGTCAGCCGCTGGTACTCGAGCTCCCTGTCGGCCAAGGCACATGCACCTCCTGGTCGCCGGCCCGGTGTGCCGGCCGCCCTGCCGCCCCCGCGCGGCTTCGTCCGGCGGCCGTCATCCGGTCGCCAGCCGGCTCGCGCGGGCGCGGACCTGTTCCGCGAACCCGCGCCCACCTTGACGAACGACGGGTGTCCCGTGGGAAAACCTTGGCGTAACGGCTCATCGAGCACAAGCCATCATCAGCCGCGGGCCCGGCTTGGACGAGGCGGAACCGGTCAGCGAACGCGGGAACGGTCAGCGAACGCGGGAACGGTCAGGGAACATAGGACAGCGTGAACGCCAGTGTCGCGTACACGGTCATCGCCGCGGTCGAGACGGTGATCACCAGCATCCACACCTCGCGCCGTGCCGTCACCAGCGCGGCGACGAGCAGGAACGGAAAAGCCCCGTACAGGTATCGCTCCGACGAGTCGAGGTTGCTGCCCGTCAGCACCGCGGCGAGCACCAGGGCCGACCACACGGAGTAGGACACCGGCAGGGCACGGGCCATGACGACCAGCGCGACGAGCGCCAGCAGCAGCCAGGGAACGTGCAGCGCGGTGCCGAGCTCGCCGTGCAGGGCGCCCTTCGCCGCGTCGATGACGGTCAGCAGCGGATTGGCCGTGCTGCCGTGGCGGGCCGCGTCCCGCTGCATGGTCAACGGAGCGAGGCCGTCGCCGTGGATGGCCGCCGACCACAGCAGGTAGATCCCCGCCCCGGCCACGGGCGCGGCGACCGCGCACAGCCGCGCGAGCGCCTCCCGTGCGGCGGCGCGCGGTGCCGACGGACCGCCTCGGTCCGGCTGCGGGGCACCGAGGCGGTCCGGCGGTGGGGCGCCGAGGCGGTTCGGCGGTGGGGCGCCGAGACGCCGGGCCAGGGGTAGCGGCAGCCCCCGCGCGGCCTCGATCGCGACGGGGACGGCGAGAAGCAGGCCCAGCGGCCGGCACAGGCCGCCGAGCAGGCCGGCGACCACCGCCAGCTCCCAGCGCCGCGTCCGCGCGCCCAGGAACGCCGTGACGGCCAGCAGCCCCGCCAGGGCCTCCGCGTAGCCCATCACCAGGACGAACGCCGGGGGGGCCAGCGCGGAGATCCAGATCACCCGTCGCACCGTGTCGTCGTCGAACCCCTCGACCCGCGCGATGCCGACCAGAGCGAGGGCGAACACGACAGCGATCAGGTTCACCAGGACGAGCAGCACCTGGCCGCCGTGGCCGCCCAGGCCGGGCAGGGCGGTGAAGAGCCGGACCAGCAGGGGGAGCAGCGGGAAGAAGCGGCGGCTCTCGGCGCCGGCCGCGTCGTAGCCGTTGTCGGCGATGTTGAGGTACCAGCCGGCGTCCCAGCCGAGCAGGTCGGTGGTGTCCAGCGTGGCCCCGTTGTCACCGGCGACGGTGTCCGCGACGAACCTGGTCAGCGCCAGCGCCGCGCCCACCACGGCCCGTGCCGCGATCCAGGCGATGAGCACGTCCCGCAGGTACCAGCGCTGCGCCCAGGCCATGGCCGCCTGGGCTCGGGTCGGCGTGCCCGTGGATGTCGCCGGCCGGCCGGCGGTGGCGCCGTCCGGGCCGCGCGCGGACCTGCGCCGGCTGCCGCGGGCGTAGAGGCGTTCCTGGAGCGGGCCGGTCCGCCCGACCGGATCGAGGGCCGGCCCCGTAGCAGTCTCGAGCGGTTCCGGGGCTGCTGTTGCCGGTGCCGGTGCCGGTGTCGGTGTCGGTGTCGGCGGTATCGGAGCCGACGGCTCGGACGGCTCCGACGGCCGCGGGGACCACCGGTCAGGCGTCCACCGGTCAGGGGCCCATGAGTCCGGTACCCATGCCGTCGCCTGTGGGTCCGGTCCTAGCGGGTCCAGTGCCTGCGGGTGTGGTGCCGGCGGAGCTGCCGCCCACGGACTCGCTGTCCACGGACTCGCCGCTGGCTCGTCCGCGATCGGCGGTCCCGCGGACGCCGGCTCCGGCGACTGGCCCGGCTCCGGCGAGGCGGGGGTCGGCGTCGACGGGGTGGGCAGGTGCAGCGCCGGGTAGCTGGGACGTCCCGGCTCGAACCAGGAACTCCCGGAGGTCGGCGCGTCCGCCCGGTGCGCCGCCGGCGCCGCCGGCGGGACGGAGTACGCGGGCGGTACGGGGTGCGTGGGTGGCGCGGTGGGCTCGGCGGGCCGTGTGGGTTCCGCCGCGCCCGACGAGGCCTCGTACGCCGGCCCGGCGAGGTAGACTGGGCCGATGCGGGGGCCGTCACCGCTCCCGGCGGCCCCGGCCGGCCCCGGTGGGGGCACCGCCGGCCCTGGCGGGAGCACGGCGGGCAACGCCGCCGGGCCCCCCTCCGGGCGCGGCGGGCCAGCGGCGTCCGCCTCGCCCGGAGCGGGCTCGCGCCGGCCCGGATCCGGCCGACGTCCGCCCGGGTGCCAGCCGCGCGGGGTGGTCACGACGCCCGGAACCGCAGCAGGGCGTAGTTCTCGTAGACCCGTGCCGGCAGACCCTGCTCCATCACCTCGTCGGCCACCGGCCGCTGCGTCTGCAGTGTCGCCCGGACCTGGGTGCACAGCTCCTCGTAGGTCCGGTAGGCGCCGGAGCCGGCCATGAACACGGTGTTCGTCCCGGCCTCCGCGATCGCCCGCTGGGCGATCGCCACGCCGTTGGCGGACTCGTTGCGCTCCTCGTAGTCGACCCAGTCGACCCGGTCCGGGGCGGCGTAGGTCGGCACCACGTACACCTTGAGCCAGGACGGCACGGTGCGCGCGAGGCCCGGCCCCAGCTGGTCCGGGCACACCAGCAGGATGTCGCCCGGCCTGGACAGCCGGGTGAGGACGTCCGCGGCCTCGCCGGCCTGGGACCGTTCCCGCCGGACGTCGCTCGTCCCGGCGATGACACCGACGAGCGCCGCGACCGCGACCACGCCGTGGAACACCCGGCGGTCGGCCAGCATCGTCGCGCCCAGTCCCACCACGAGCAGGAACGGGACGAACGCCGTCGCGGTGTACCGGTCGGCCCACGCGTTGCCCACCAGCTTGCCGGCCGCCACGGCGATGATCAGCGTCCCGGTGGCCAGGAGGAACAGCGTGCGGCCCGGCTCGAGGCCCTTCAGGTCGAGCAGGACGAACCGCCCGCCCAGCGGACGGCCGGCGATCCCGGCGGCGACCAGGCCGGTGATCAGGAACAGCAACAGCCGGCCGAGGGTGGTCGGCCCACCGGCCCACTGCCCGTACGCGTGGCTGACGGCGGCGAAGCTCGCCGGCTCGCCCCAGGGCGTCCCGGTGTGGGCGAGCTGGGAGCGGAAGTTCGGCAGCCACGGAGCGAACACCAGGCCGCCGGCGATGATCCCGATGATTCCGGCGAGCGGGCCGCGGGGGTGCCAGGTGGGCACGGCCCGCCGCGCGCCGCCGGCGGCGTCGGCGAGCAGCTCGGGCGCGGCCGGGGGCTGCTCGGCCGCGCCCGCCGGCGCCGGCGCCGGCGGACGGCGCCCGCCACGCGAGTGTGCCCCGGACCGCCCGGCGCGGCCGCGGCGGGCGGCCCGCGCCGCCGCCACCCGGGGCCGGACGACGACGAGCCCGACCAGCCACGCACCCATGGTCACCAGCAGGTAGAGACACCAGTAGTGGGTCAGGGCCAGGCATCCCGACGCCACGGCCAGCAGCACCATGTTCTTCACCGACGGCACCCGCAGCACCCGCTCCAGGGCCAGCCCGCCGAGCGCCGTGAGCAGCACGATCAGGCTGTACATCCGGGTCTCGGTGCCGAAGTACAGTGCGAACGGCGAGGTGAGGTACAGCACCACCGCGACCTTCGCGCCGCGGTCACCGACGAGCCGGCGTCCGAGATAGAACACCGGCACCGCGGAGCCCAGGTTGATGACGGCGGACATCCCGCGCACCGACGCGGTGCCCTCGCCGAAGACGCTGATCCACAGGTGCAGCAGGATGTAGTAAAGGGGCGGCGAGCCGTCCTGGAGGAGCCCGTCCCACATGGTGGGCGCCGCACCGGACAGCGGCAGGCGGGCGATCGCCACGCTCTGTGCCTCGTCGAGCCACAGCGGCTGGCGTGCGATGAAACGCACCACCACCGCCGCGGCGATGATCAGCACCAGCGCGCCCCGGAAGATCCGGTGCTCGCGGTCGGGTCGAGCTCCGACCCTGTCGACCGGCTCGGGGGTGTGTTCCGCCGGCCGCACCGCGACGTCGGTCACGGTCAGTCCCTTCGGTACCGGGGGCACGACTGCGACGGCGAGGTCCGCGGGTGCGGACGCCCGGCGCGTGTTCGCGCCCGTTGCTGCAGGTGAACGCGGACACGTCCACGGGTGAAGCCTGGTCTTGACCGGTCCCGCGGCGGCCGCGCCGGCCGGGCCGGGACCACGCGCTCCAGGACGCTCGGGGGACGGAGCGCTGTCGGGACGGCATGTTCCTGGAACAGTGCACTGTCTGGGACGACCCGCTCCGGATCCGTGGAGTCGGGGACCGCGCGGCCACTGCCCCCGCCGCCCGCCCGTCCCGCGCCGGGTGGGCGTGGGACGGGGCGGACGGGGCGGAGGGTCGTGACGCGGAGCGGGAGAGGGCGGTGGACGGCGGGTGTCAGGGCCGGGAGGCCGGCCCCGCTACGACCGGCCCGGGGAGGAGACCTCCTCGTGGTAGTCCTCCTCGACGTTGACCTCCCACACGTCGTGGCTCTTCCCGTCGATGATGTTCTCGACGGTGAGCATCGCGGTGAGCATCGAGTGGTCCTGGTTGTTGTAGCGGTGCATTCCGTTACGGCCGACGGGGTGGACGTTGGGAGCGTAGTCCTCGAGCCAGCCGCGGATGATGTCGACGTTCTTCTTGTAGTCCATGTCGTAGTACGGGTACGCCTTGGGCATCCGCACGACATAGCCGCGCTCGACCTGGTCCGCCTGGACGAGGCCCAGCTTGGCCAGCTCCTTGGTGCCGAGCGCGATCAGCTCCTCGTCCGAGGAGTTCCACATCTCGTCGCCCTCGAAGACGAAGTACTCCAGGCCGAGACAGGTCCGGCCGTCCTTCACCAGGAACGGCGACCAGGACGCGAAGTTCTGGATGCGGCCGACCTTGACGTCCGGCGCGTGGATGTAGATCCAGTTGTCCGGGAATCCGGCCGATTTGGGAACGACCAGCGCGACGGTGAGGAAGTCGCGGTACTTCAGGGCGTTCGCGGCGGCCAGGACGCGCGCCGGGACCGGCGGGTCCATCACGCGCACCAGCGACGAGAACGACATCGAGGAGATGAAGTGGTCGCCGGTGTACTGGTACTCGGTGCCGAGGTCATCCCGGGACGACTCCGGCGCGCCGGCGCCCGGCCCGTAGCCGCCGGTGACCACTGTCGTGACACCGGTCGCGCGGCCGTTCTCGTGATGGATCTTGCGGACCTTCTCCTCGAAGACGATCCGGCCGCCCTGCTTGACGATCTTGTCCGCGGCCGTCTCCCACATCATTCCCGGCCCGAACTTCGGGTACTGGAACTCCTCGATGAGAGAGGTGATGTCCTTCTGGTTCCGCTTGGGCAGCACCGCGTTGGTGATGGCGTTCATCAGCGAGAGGCTCTTGATCCGCTGGGCCGCCCAGTCGGACGGCATATCGCTGACCTTCACACCCCAGAGCTTCTCGGTGTAGGTCTTGAAGAAGGTGCGGTAGAGTCGCCAGCCGAACCGGGCGACCAGCCAGTTCTCGTAGTTCGACTGGTCCTTCGGCGGGCGCAGCTTCGCCAGCGCGTACGAGCCGATGCAGCGTGCCGCCTCGGCGACCCCGAGCCCGCCGAGGGCGTTACCGGCCTTCAGCGGGTAGTCGAAGAACTTGCCGTTGTAGTAGATGCGGCTCGACCGCGGCCGGAGCAGGAAGTCCTCGTCCGGCAGGATCTCGTGCCACAGCTTCTCGACCTCGGGGACCTTGGTGAAGAAACGGTGGCCCCCGATGTCGAAACGCCATCCGTCCCGCTGGGCCGTACGGCTGATTCCGCCGACCACCGAGTCACCCTCGATAATCGTCACGGGGATCTCCCGCTTCATCAGCTCCCAGCCGGCGGAGAGACCGGCCGGCCCGGCTCCGATGACGACTACCTCTGGCTTTTCGGTCACTGTGCCGGACCTCTCCTCAACGACAACGTCCGTGGTCTGTAGGGGGGTGTGCGCGCGGCGAGATTTCGCGCCCGCGACTGGCAGGACCCCTCCCGGTGCCGGAACCTTCGCATCCGGCCTCGGGGGGCAGTCTCGCATGACAGTTACCGTCGCTTCACCGGACCCCCCGGCGCGGACGCCGCGCCGGGTTCGGCGTATGGCGTCCCGTCACCGTGACCGCATGTGGCCCGTTGGCGCCGACCTGGCCGCCGGCGGGGTGCGCGCGGGCCGGCGTGACGGCCGCTCTGGCATCGTGCGGGCATGTCCTGCGCCCTACCCGACTCCCCGGAGTCGAAGTCGGCCGAGCCGGGCCGGTCGCGCGACCACCCTCCCGGGGGGACCGCCGCGCCGGCCCGTGCATCAGGCGCCGGGGGCGTGGCGGGGGCCTCGCCCGGCACGGTGGCGCTCCTGCTGGGCTGGTGTGGGGTCGCCGTGGGGATCAGCCTCTCCGACGGCCGGTACAGCCCGCTCGCCCTGGTCATGGTGCTCCTGGGGTGTCTCGCGGTGGCCGTCGCCGTCGCCGTGCCGAGCGGCTGGGGTGGCCGGGGTGGCCGGGGCGGCCCGCGGGCCCGGGCCGGCCGCGGCCGCCCGCGGGGCCTTCCGCTGCGGACCGCGGGCGTTCGGCTGGCCTGCGCGTCGTGCGGGATCGTGGTCGCCGCCGGGCCGATCCTGCGGCACCCGCGCTACTACGCCCACGGCCCGGCCGCGACCGCCGCGGACGCGCTGGCCGCCGCCGCCGGTCTGCTCGCCGGCCTGACGCTCCTGCGCTGCGCCGTGCCACCCGGCGGACGGTGGGCGTACGGGCCCGCACACGGGCGGGCGGCGGGCGGCCGGGTGTTCTGGGCCGTGCTCGGCCTCGCGCTCGCGGCGGGTGTCGCGACTGTCGCGGCCGCCCCGCAGCCGCGGATCGACGTGTTCCATCTCCTCCAGGTCTCCACCTCCGGGCTGGCCCGGGGCACGAACATGTACCGCCAGCAGTGGGCGCCGGATCGGGCCGGCTACACCGCCGGCGGGCTGTTCGACGTCTACCCGTACCTGCCGGGGACGTCCCTGCTGCTCGCGCCGTTCCGGTGGGTGCTGGGGGACGTCCGCTACGGGCTGCTGGCCGCGCTTGCCCTGGCGGCGGTGGCCGGCCGCGCGCTCGTGCGGCGGCGGGACGTCGCCAGGGTCGACGCGGTGGCCGGCCACGGCTCCGGCGTCGAACCCGACAGGGGCGTCGAACCCGACACCGACCCGGATCTCCGCGTCGGCGATCCCGGCTTCGGTGTCGGGGGGCATGGCGGGGCGGCGGTCGCCGCCGGTCTGCTCCCACTGCTCGTCGTCGTGTTACCGGAGTCCATGTACGCGCTGCAGCAGTCCTGGACCGAGCCGCTGCTGGTCGCGCTGCTCGCGGTGATGGTCTGGGCGGTCGCCGCGGGCCGGACGGCGCCGGCTGTCGTCGCGTTCGCGCTGGCCCTCGCGAGCAAGCAGCACGTGGCGTTGCTGGTCCCGCTCGCGGCCTGCTGGCCGGCGTTCGGCCCGCGCCGCACCCTGGCTGCCGCCGGTCTGGGGGTGGCCGTCGTCGCGCCCTGGGTCATCGCGGCTCCGGGCGACTTCGTCGACGACGCCGTGCGCACCAACCTCGGCTACGAGGTGCTGAACCACTCGCTGTCCATACCCGGCTGGGCGCACCATTTCGGGATCACCCTCGGCTTCGGCGCGACCGCCGTCGTGCTGGGCGCGGCCTACCTGCTGGCCTGGCGAGCCCGCGGCGGGGCGGCCGGGTTCTGCGCGGGGTCTGCGCTGGTCCTCCTCGCTCTCGACGTCATGAACAAGCAGACCTTCTTCAACCACTACACGCTGCCGATGGGGCTGCTCGTGCTGGCGGTGGCCGCGGGCGCGGCGGCCCCGCCTCAGCGCAGGGTGGAGAACCGCTCGAGGGAGGCACCCTCGTAAAGATCGCGCTTCTCGACCTGCAACGCCCGGTCCCGCAGGGACGCCAGCTGGTCGGAGAGCACCGCACACGCGCCCTCCAGAAAGCGGTACCCGTCCGCCCGGACGAGCAGGACGGCGTGATCGGGCCCGGCCAGGTCGTTGACCTCGGCCGCGAAGGCCGCCCCGTTCGCGCGCTTCATCCGGTCGGCGTAGTCGACCCAGTCGACCAGCGCCGGCCCGGCCTCGTCGGCGTAGACGATCTCCCGGATGTCGATGTCGCCCCGGCGCTGGATCGCCCGGTGCACGGCCGGGCCGAGCTGGTCCGGGCAGTAGGCGACGACGTCCCCCGGCCGGGCGAGGTCGGCGATCCGGTTGGCGATCTCGCCCGCCTGGGTCCGCTCCGTCCGGGCGAGCTGGTACCCACCGAGCAGGCCGCTGATCGAGGCGACCACGACCACCGCCACGAACGCCCGGTGCACCGGCAGCTGCGCTATCCCGAGCGCCGCGAGCAGCAGGCAGGCGGGCAGCGCGATCCCGGTGTAGCGCTCCGCGTAGGCGCTGCCGCCGAACATGTTGACGAAGTACGCCAGCACCAGCGGCGCGAGCCAGATCGCGGCGAGGTACCTGCCCGGCGCCCGCCCGGAGATCTTGACGTGCAGCTCCCCGCCGAGCGGACGGGCCGTCAGCCCGATCAGCGCCCCGCCGAGCAGGATGATGCCCAGCAGCGCGCCGGTCGACTGCGGGCCGGCCCAGTCGAAGACCGTGTCGAGCAGCACCTGGGCCTGCACCCGGGGCGCCCAGGGTGTCCCCGTGTGCAGCATCTGGAAGAGGAACACCGGCATCCAGGGCGCGAACAGCACCGCCGAGGCGGCCATCGCGACGAACGCCCGCAGCGCCGGGCGGCGGTAGTGCTCCCGCCGCCGCGCCTGCAGGAGCAGGAACGCCGCCACGGTGAACACCACCAGGAACGTCCAGTAGTGCGTGTAGACCAGGGCGGCCGTCGCCAGCGTCAGCGCGGCGAGCCGTGGCAGGTCCGGCCGGTTCAGCGCCCGGACGGCGGCGAAGCCGAACACCAGCACGAGCAGGACGACCAGCGAGTACATCCGCGTCTCGCTGCCGTAGCGGATCGCGTACGGCGAGCAGGCGAACAGCAGGAGCGCGGCGAGCCCGACCCGCTGCTCGGCCGACGGCCCGCCGTTGCCGAGGGCGGTCGCCGCCCGGCCCACGTACCGCCCGGCGAGCCAGGCCAGCGGGAGTGTGGCGAGGGAGAGCACGCCCGACAGCGCCCGGACGGCGATGTCCCCGTCACCGAACACGCTGATCCAGACGTGCAGGAGCAGGTAGTACAGCGGGGGTGACCCGTCGTGACGCAGCGCCTGCAGCAGGTCCGGCACCGGCCGGGACGCGATGCCGACGGTGAGCGACTCGTCGAGCCACAGGTGGCTCGGGGTGGCGAACCGCAGCACGGCACCGGCGGCGACGGCCAGGAGTGTCCCGGCCAGGAAGAACTGGTACGAGGCCGCGACGGTCCAGTCCCGGGCCCGGCGGAACCGGACGATCAGCCGCGCCGGCTCGGCCCGCGATGGGTAATCGGTCCGCTGGGCGGGCACGGTCTGCTCACCCGGCTCCGCCTCCGCGGCGGGCGGCGCCTCCGCGCTCGGCTCGGTCTCCGCAGCGGTCATGGTCTGCGCGTCCGGCTGGGTCTCCGCGGGCAGCCCGGTGCGCGGGAGCCGGCCGGTCAGCACCGCATGGTCGTTCGGTGGGTCCTGCGCCGACCGCGGCCGAGGCGCCACAGCCGCGGCTCCCGGCCCCGCGGCTGCCGGCTCCGCGGTAGTGCCCGTGACCTGGCCGGTCGGCAGGTCGTCTGCGCTCACCATCCGCACGCTACCCATCCGCACGCTACCCATCCGCACGACGCACGATCTTGCCGTGGTGTCGTGTGCGGGTTGTCAAGGGGGTCATGGTCTGACCGGTTCCTTCGTGGCCGGCGCGAGAACGGCCGCCCCGGCGGTGGCACCGTCAGCGAGGCCGGCGCCGAAGCCGGCCTCGCCGGGTTGGTCGTCGGTGTCGTCCATCGGCCCGAATGGCTCCGCGGACTCGCCGGCCAGCAGCGCCGGGAGGAGGGTCGCCCGCCGCCGGCCACCCGCGTCGCGGACCGCGGCCCGCAGCGCCGGGCCGTTCACCGACACGACCGACAGGTGGCTGCGTGCCCGCGTCATCGCCGTGTAGATCAGCGGCCGGGTAAGCATCCGGCCGGCCTCCGGTGGGAAGACGCCGACCACGGCGGCCCACTCGCTGCCCTGGGCGCGGTGCACCGTGACGGCCCACCCGTGGCGCAGGTCCACGACGCCGTGCGAGGGGACGTCGAGCTCGCCGCCGGGGAAGGCGACCCGCAGGCCGCCCCGTTCGCCGAGCGCGACGACCACGCCGATCTCACCGTTGGCGAACCCCAGGTCAAGGTGGTTCGCGGTGGCCACCACCCGGTCGCCGACGTCGAAGCCGGAGACCTCGCCGCGGCCCGGGTTGAGCGCGTTCTTCAACGCCGCGTTGAGCGCGCCGGTGCCGGCCGGCCCGCCGTGCACGGGCGTCACCACCTGCACGTCCTCGGTGGGTATGCCCAGGGCCCGCGGAATCGAGTCGGTGACGAGCTGGACGACGCGGTGCGCGGCCTCGCCGGAGGAGCGCGCCGCCACGACGACGACCTCACGGCCCGAACCGGGTGGCGGCAGCTCACCGCGGCGGACCGCCGCGGCCATCGTGGCGATCGCGCCGCCGTCGGCCTGCCGGTAGAGCCGGGTCAGCTCGGTGACCGGCGCGACCTCCGCCTCCAGCAGGTCGGCCAGGACCTGACCCGGTCCGATGCTGGGGAGCTGCGCAGGGTCGCCGACGAGGAGCAGGTGGGTGCCGTCGGCGCAGGCGTCCAGCAGGGCGGCGGCGAGTTCGGCGTCCAGCATGGACGTCTCGTCGACGACGACCAGGTCGGCCTCGATGGGGTTGTGCTCGTCGCGGGCGAACCCGCCGCCGCGGCCCTGCGCGCCGAGCAGCCGGTGCAGGGTGCTGGCCGGCGCGCCACACAGCTCCTCGAGTCGTTTCGCCGCCCGGCCGGTCGGCGCGGCGAGCGCCACCTCGACGCCGGCGGCCTCGGCGAGCCGGACGACCGCGGCGACGGTGCGGCTCTTGCCCGTGCCGGGACCACCCGTCAGCACGCTCACGCCGACCTCGAGCGCGGTGCGGGCGGCTTGGAGCTGGACCTCGTCCAGCCCGGCCACGGCGCGGTCGGCCGCCGCGCCCGGTTCGGCGCCGCCGGGGACCGTGCCCGCGCCGCCGCCAGCCGCATCGGACCCAGCCGCGTCGTAGGCGGAGCCGGCCGCGTCGTTGCCGGGCGGCTCGTCGTCCGGTGCGTGGTCGTCCGGTACGTCGTCGTCGAACATCGACGTCGGCGCCGGCGGTTCGGGTGGCGTGGCGACTGCCGGCCGCTCCTCGCCCAGTCCGCTGCCGGCGCGCCGCCGGGCCCGCCGCCCACCGGCCTCGGGCCGGAACGGTTCGGCGGTCGCGAGCAGGCGCTCCACCCCGTCCGAGATCGCCTGCTCGGCCATCGCGTACCGCTCGAGGGCGAGACGGTCGTCGACCTGGATCACCCGGCCGGAGTCGAGCGCGGCGGACAGCGCGTCGAGGGGTTCGGTGACCCCCTCGCGGACCGCGGCCCGGGTCACCTCGGCGACCGGGGCGGCGGTGTCGCCGGCGCGGCTCGCCGCGCGACCGAGCAGGTGGATGAGGACCGCCGGCCCGCGGCGGGGGTCCGCCCTGTCCAGCCCGAGGTGGCGGGCGAAGCGATCGGCGTCGCCGAGTTCGGCCTCGCCTCCCTCGAGCAGCGACCAGGGGTCCGCGCGCAGCGCCTTGGCCACCGTGGGGCCGAGTGCGTCGGCCAGGCCGCGGGCAAGCCGCGCCGGCAGGCGCGCCGCGACCAGCATCTCCACCGCGGCGTAGGTGGGTTCCGCCGCGCGGAACGTGTCGAGCAGGCGGCGAGCCCGCGGCCCGGAGACACCCGGCACCGAGGAAAGGCGGTGCAGGTCGACGTGTTCGCGGTGTTCGATGCCGGCCTCCTCCAGCCGGCCCGCCGTCGTCCGGCCCAGGCCCGGCCACAGGCCGGCGCCGCAGAAGGCATTGAAGACTACGGCGTCGTCCGGGGTTGGTCCCGGGCCGGACGACGGCGGGCCGGCGGCGCGGTCCTCGACCGCGGCGGCGGTCCGAAACGGGGAGTCGGCGGCGTCTTCGGGCATGGCGGAAGCGTAACGACGCCGGCCGCCGCCCCTAGCCCGCCCGCTCGGTAGCGTGGTGGGGCGGGTGGTCCGTGGGTAGTCCGATCGCGCATTTCGGTGCCAGCCGCCGAACGATCGAATCCAGGCGTTCGGCCAGGTCAGCGGGCCTGGCCCGGCCGGGTCGACCGGGCCGCGCGCGCCCGGCACCCCACTTGCGGGCTGGCTGGTGTCGCCTGGTGGTACGCACCCGCAGGCCGGCCTGCCGCCACACCACGAAGGGAAGGTCCGAAGTTGACCACCGTCCTGCTGGTCCGGCACGGCCTCACCGCGGTCACCGGCAAGATCCTGCTCGGCTGGACCCCGGGCGTCGGGCTCGACGAGCGGGGCCGCCTGCAGGCCGAGGCGCTGGCCGGGCGGCTCGCCGGCATCCCGCTCGCCGCGATCGTGTCCAGCCCGCTCGACCGCTGCCAGCAGACGGCCGCGGAGATCGCCCGGCGCCGCCCGGAGGGCCCGTCCGCGCCCGCCGGGGTGCAGAAGATCGACACCGACGAGCGGATAGGGGAGTGCCACTACGGCGACTGGACGGGGCAGGAACTCGCGACCCTGGCGAAGGAACCGCTGTGGAAGGTGGTGCAGGCCCAGCCGAGCGCGGTGACGTTCCCCGGCGGGGAGGCGCTGCGTGACACCCAGTCCCGCGGCGTCACGGCGGTGCGCGAGTGGAACGAGCGCCTCGGCCCGGACGCGACCTGGCTGCTGTGCTCGCACGGCGACGTGATCCGGACCGTCCTCGCCGACGCCCTCGGCATGCACCTGGACATGTACCACCGGATCACCGTCGACCCGTGCTCGCTCACGGTCGTCCGCTACGGCGACCACCGGCCGTTCGTGCGCCGCGTCAACGATGTCGGCGGAGCCGTCGCCGACCTGCTGCCCGTACCGCCGTCGCCGGCGGGCGACGGGAAGCGTCCCCGCGAGGACGAGGTCGTGGGAGGTGGCGCCGGCGCCGAGCCGCCCGTGGACGGTGCCCGGCCGGGCACGGTCTCCGAGGCGGCCGTGCCCGGATCGGGCGGGGCCACATCCCCGGTCGCGCCGCCGACGTCCAAACTGGAACCGTGAGCCTCTCCGCGGCCGGTGCCGACCCTGGGCGGCGTGCGCCGCTGGACCCGCTCGACAGCGGCGGGCTGGGCGTGAGCGAGGCGTTGGCGCTCCTGCGCACCGGCGAGCTGGAGATCACCGGGCGGCTGGTCGACGCCAGCAACGCCACGCTGCTGTGCGAGATCCGGGCCGACGAGCTCTGTGGGCGGTGCGTGTACAAGCCGGTGCGCGGCGAACGCGCCCTGTGGGACTTCCCGGACGGGACGCTGGCGGCCCGTGAGCTGGCCGCCTACGAGGTCGCCGAGGCGATGGACCCGGGCATCGTCCCACCGACCGTCATGCGGGACGGCCCGTTCGGCGCGGGGATGGTCCAGCTCTGGATCGACGTCGACACGACCGTCGACCTCGTCGCGCTGACCCGGTCGGACGACCCGCAGCTGCGGCGTATCGCGCTGTTCGACGCCGTCATCAACAACGCCGACCGGAAGGGTGGCCACCTGCTCCCGGCGCCGTCCGGGCGGGTGCACGGCATTGACCACGGCGTGACGTTCCACACGGACGACAAGCTGCGCACGCTGCTGTGGACCTGGCGGGGCCAGCGGCTGGACGCGGCGGAGACCATGCTCCTGCAGGGTGTGCGCGACGCGCTGGGCGCGGATCTGGGGGAGCGGCTCGAGCCGCTGCTCACCACGACCGAGCTACGGGCACTGGGAGCCCGGGTCGACCGGCTCCTGGCCGAGGGCCGTTTCCCGTTGCCCTCCGGGGACTGGCCGGCCATTCCCTGGCCGCCGTTCTGAGCCGGCGGACGCGGCCCGACGGGGCCGCCGGCCGCGACACGCCCGGGCGGGGGTTGTGCCCTGCTCGTCGCCGGCCTGCCCGGCTTGTCCCGCGGCCGGCCCGGCCCCGGTTACCCTGACACGCATGCAGGCGTGGCCCTTTCCTCAGCTCCCCAAGCTTCCCGGACAGGGTCGCAACCTCCGCGTTCTCGACACGGCGCACGGCGGAGTGCGGACTCTGGACCTCGGGCCGACGGTCCGGCTCTACGCCTGCGGGATCACCCCGTACGACGCCACCCACCTCGGGCACGCCTTCACGTACCTCACCTACGACCTCGTCCAACGCGTGCTGCGGGACGCCGGCCACGAGGTGCGGTACGTGCAGAACGTCACCGACGTCGACGATCCGCTGCTCGAGCGGGCCACCCGTGACGGCATCGACTGGCGCGACCTCGCCCGCCGCGAGATCGACCTGTTCCGGGCCGACATGACGGCGCTGCGCATCCTGCCTCCCGACCACTACGTCGGCGTCGTCGAGGCCGTCGGGCTCATCGTCGACATGGTCTCCCAGCTCGTCGAGCGCGGCGCCGCGTACTCCGTCGACGGCGATCTCTACTTCTCCGTCGCCGCGGCGCCGGACTTCGGCCAGGTGGCCCACCTCGACCCCGCGCAGATGCTGGTGTCCTGCGCCGAGCACGGCGGTGATCCCGGCCGGCCGGGCAAGAAGGACCCGCTCGACCCGCTGCTGTGGCGCGCGGAGCGGCCGGGGGAGCCGTCCTGGCCGTCGCCGTTCGGCCCGGGGCGGCCGGGCTGGCACGTGGAGTGCTCCGCGATCGCCCGGCACTATCTCGGCGCCACGATCGACATCCAGGGCGGCGGGAGCGATCTCGCCTTCCCGCACCACGAGTGCAGCGCCGCGCACGCCGAGGTCGCGAACGGCGCCCGGCCGTTCGCCCGCGCCTACGTCCACACCGCGCTGGTCAGCCTGGACGGCCACAAGATGTCGAAGTCGCGGGGGAACCTCGAGTTCGTCTCGAGGCTGCTCGCGCGCGGAGCGGACCCGGCCGCGATCAGGCTTGCCCTGTTGCAGCATCATCACACCGTGGAGTGGGAGTGGACCGCGGCCGCCATGCAGGCGGCAGTCGAGCGGCTCGACCGGTGGCGCGCCGCCGTCGCGCTGCCGTCCGGCCCCGACTTCCGGCCGGTGCTGGCCGAGGTCCGGGACCGGCTCGCCGACGACCTCGACGCGCCTGGAGCGCTCGCCGCGGTCGACGCGTGGGCGGCGGCCGCACTGGCCGCTGGCAGCGGCAGCGGCGAGGCGGACGATCAGGCGCCGGCCACCGTCCGCGACACCGTCGACGCACTGCTCGGTGTCGACCTTGGGCCTGTCCTACCGAGAGGAACCTAGCCGATGGGGGCGCACCACCGCCGGGAGTCCCCCGGCGCCGCCATGGACCGGCCGACCTTTGATGAGGCACCGCAGGGATACGACCCCCGGCAGGTCGACGAGTACCTCGGGGTCCTGTGGCGGTACGCGAGCGAGGTGACCTCCCGGGCGGCCGCGGCCGAGGCGGCGCTGCGCCACGAGCGCGACCGTCGGGAGGCCGAGGCCCGCCTCGCCGAGGGCCTGCCCGCCCAGGCCGGTGGGCGCATCGGGCTGATGCTCGAGATCGCGCAGCGCGAGGCCGAGGACATCATCGCGGGCGCCCGCCACCTCGCCGAGTCGGCGCTGGAGGAGGCGGTCGCGCAGGCGGGGGCGAACCATCCGATCGTCCGGGAGGCCCGGGAACAGGCCGAGAAGCTGATCCTCGACGCGGTTGAGGAGAGCCGGCGGCTCGCGCTGACCCGGCACGAGGACCTCGAGGCCGAGATCGTGCGCGGGACGCACTCGCTCGAGGCACTGCGGCGCCAGCAGGGCGAGATCATCGGCGCCGTTCTGCGGTTGCGCCGGCTGCTCGGCGGGGACGAGATCGACCGGGCGGTGACCGACCTCGCCCGCGCGGGCGTGTCACCCGATGGCGTCGCCGCCGACAGCGGCCTGGACGGCCGGCGCGGCGGCCGGGCCGACGCCGGTGCTCCGGCGGGCCCGAACCTGGCCGGAGCGCCGTCGGTGGATCCGTCGGCGGCCCCGTTCACGCCGGGCCGGCCGGCGGCGGGTCCGGGCCACCCGGCCGCGCCGGAACAGCCGGGTCCACCAGGGCAGCCCGGCTCGCAGCCGCAGCCGGGCGGGGCGGCGTCGAGCCTGCACTTCCCGGCTTCAGACCACGCCGGTCACACCGGGGGCGTCGACAGCACGGGTGACCCCTTGCGTGGTCCGGGCGGCACGGGCCACGCCGGCACCGGTCAGGCCGGTGGCGTGGGGCCGGGCGGCAGCGCCTACGCCGCGGCCGAGTACGCGGCGGGGCACGCCGCGGCGAGCCCCGCCGGCACCGGTCACCTCGGCACTGGTCACGCCAGCGCTGGGCACGCCGGTACCGGACACACGGGCACGAGCCACCTCGGCGCCGGGTCCGTGGGCGCCGGGCATGTGGGAGCGAGCCGCGCCGGGGCGACGAGCTCCGGGGGGAGCACCGGTGGAACATGGGCCGCCTCGTCCCGGCTTACCGCCGAGACGGGTCCGGCGGCGCCCTCGGCCGCCGCAACCGTGGGCTCCGCGACCGTGGGTGCGCGGCGCGGCCCGGGGCGCCATCGCCAGCAGCAGCGGGACGTCCCCGAAGCCGAGCCCTACCCGACCGACCTGGCCGGCGGCTTCGTCCCCGGCGGGCCGGCCGCCGGGGGAGCCGGAACCGGCCCGGTACGCATGCCCGCCGCGGGCTACCGCCCCGCCGCCGAGGAGGACATCCTCGACGCGGAGATCGTCGAGGAGTAGACCTCGCGCGCGGGCGCGGTCACTCCCCCCGGCGGCGCAGGTAGCGCTCGAACTCCCGGGCGATGGCGTCGCCGCTGGCCTCGGGCAGCGCCGTCTCCGGTTCGCGCGACTCCAGCGAGCGGACGTACTCGGCGACCTCGGTGTCCCCGGCGGCGAGCTCGTCGACCTGCCGCTCCCACGCCTTGGCCTTGTCCGGCAGCTCGCCGAGCGGGATCTCCATGTCGAGAAGATCCTCGACCCGGCGGAGCAGCGCGAGGGTGGCCTTCGGGCACGGCGGGTTGGCGACGTAGTGCGGCACGGCGGCCCAGAACGACACCGAGGCCAGCTCCGCCCGCGAGCAGGCGTCCGCGAACACGCCCACGATGCCCGTCGGCCCCTCGTAGCGGGAGGCCTCGAGGCCCAGCCGCGCGGCGGTGGCCGGATCCCCGGCGGTACCGCTGATCGGGACGGGGCGGGTGTGCGGCGAATCCGCCAGCAGCGCCCCGAGCGTGATGACCATGTCGCTACCGAGTGCGTGGACGGCCTCGATGAGCTCGTCGGTGAATCCCCGCCAGCGCATGTTCGGTTCCAGGCCCCGCACGAGCACCAGGTCGGATTCGGACTTCGCTGGCCGCGCCACCGAGAGCCGCGTGGTCGGCCAGGCGATCTTGCGTGACGCGCCGTCCGCACCGCTGACCGTCGGCCGGTTGACCTGGAAGTCGTAGTAGTCGTCCGGGTCGATCGCGCCGATGACGCGAGCACCGAAGACGTTCTCCAGGTGTTCGACGGCCGCCGACGACGCGTCGGCGGCGTCGTTCCACCCCTCGAAGGCGGCCACGACCACCGGCGACCGCAGCTGGCCGACGCCGGAGAACTCGATCACCTACCACCTCCTGCCGCCCCGCGGCGGCCCCCTGCCCCCGTGACAGTGCAACCGTACGTCCTCCCGATCCGGGAGAACGCCCGCTGTCCAGTCTGCCGCGTGATCGCAACCTCCGCCTCAAGGGCATCGACGCCCCCCGTCCGTGACCGGTAGGCGGGCGGGGATCGATCCATCGTGTCCATCCCGTCGCAGAGGTTATGTCGGGCGGGACCTGTCAGGTCGATATCGGGTATGTGCCGCGTTCCACCGACGGCGGAACCGGGGTGCCCGCGCCCGTTGCGACCACCACCGCCGGAGGTCGCCGCGTCCGGCCCGGACCCCGGCCGCCGGCCCGCCCCGGCGCCCGCGGAGGGCCTTCCGTCCCACCCCGGTACCCTTTCAGGGTGCGTCCCCAGCTGCTCCCTGCCCCGGCCGAGCGGGCCCCCGCGGCCGTTGGCGCCGTGGGCGCGGTGTGGCCGTCCGCGGGCCGCTCCCCGATTGGTTCCCCGGAGGACGACACACTGTGAGCGACCTGCCGGCGGCGGTCCTGTTCGACATGGACGGGCTGCTCGTCGACACCGAACCGCTGTGGACGATCGCGGAGAACGAGGCCGCGGCGCGCCTGGGCGGGCGGTTCACGCCCGAGATGAAGCTTGCCATGATCGGCCACGGTATCGACACCGCCGTCCCGATCATGGTTTCGATGCTGGGGCGCCCCGTCTCGGACGAGCCCGCGACCACCGAGTTCCTGCTGCGCCGCTCCGCGGAACTGTTCCGGGAACCGGGTGCGGTCGTCACGCAGCCCGGGGCGCTGGAGCTGTTGGGCGCCGTCACGGCGGCCGGGGTGTCGACCGCCCTGGTCTCCTCGTCCTACCGTGCGCTGGTCGACGCGGTGGTCGCCGTGCTGGGCGCGCACCACTTCACCGTGACGGTGGCCGGCGACGAGGTCGCCCGGCGCAAGCCGTTCCCGGATCCCTACCTCGCCGCGATCCGCCTGCTCGGCGCCGATCCCGCCGCCTGCGTGGTCCTGGAGGACAGCCTCACCGGGGCCGCGGCGGGCATCGCGGCCGGCTGTGCGACGGTCCTCGTCCCGTCGATGCCGATCGCGGCGGCCGATTTGCCCGGCCAGGTCGCGGCCCGGGTCGACAGCCTGCACGCGGTCGACCTGGCCACGCTCGCCGGGCTCGTCCACCGTCCGGACCCGGCCCGCGCCGACTCCGGCTGAGACCGGGCCGGCGCCGACCCCGGCTGAGGTCCGGCCCGCGTCCGGCGGCGGGCTCGCGGGTCAGGTCGTGGCGATCGCCCGCAGGATGTCCATCCTGGCGGCTCGACGCGCCGGGAAGACCGCGGCGAGCACGCCCATGATGGCGCCGGCGATCATCACGGCGATGATCGTTCCGACGGGATAGGCGAAGGTCGTCACCCCCTGGCTCTTCAGCGCCCCGGTCAGCGCCCAGCCGAAGAAGCTGCCGACCAGCACACCGAGCACCGCACCGAAGACCGAGATGATCATCGACTCGACGATGACCATCATCCGCATCTGTTGCCGGGTCATGCCGATAGCCCGGAGCATCCCGATCTCCCGGGTGCGTTCGATCACCGAGAGTGCGAGGGTGTTCACGATGCCGAACAGGGCGATCACCACCGCCAGGGCCAGCAGGACGTACACGAACCCGAGCAGCTGGTCGACCTGTTCCTCCTGCTGGGCCACGAACTCCGACTGGTCGCGGACCTTGACGCTGCCGAACGGCTTGATCACCTTGTCGATCTCGGCCCGGACCGCGGCCGGGTCGGCGCCGTCGGCCAGCTTGAGCATCACGAACAGGTCGAGGTTGTTGTTCGAGTGCTTCTCGAACTCGCTGGTCGCGATCATCGCGGGACCGGCGATCGCGCTCTTCTCGTAGGTGCCCACCAGGGTCAGCTCGGTCGGGCCGTCCGCGAACGTGACCGGGACGGGCGCGCCGACCCGCAGCCCCCGCTCGGCCGCCGTCACCTCGTCGACCAGGAGGGAACCCGCGCCGAGCGCGTTGACGTCGCCGTCCACCTGCTTGATGGAGAGGACCTGCAGCAGGCCAACCGGATCGCCCGCGAGGACCGACGAGTTTGTGTCGCCGATCTTGACCACCCCGCCCCGGATGCCGGTGGCGACCGCCACGCCTGGCTTGCCCTGGAGCCCCGCGGCCACCTGTGGGCTGAAGGGGGCCAAGTTGGATGTGGCGATGTAGAAGTCGGCACCCAGGCTCTCCGACACCGTCTCGCGTACCGACTCCTTGATGGACTGGCCGAGCACGGCGAACGCGCTCACCAGGGCCAGGCCGATCATCAGCGCCGACGCGGTGGAGGCGGTGCGCCGCGGGTTGCGGATGGCGTTCTCCTGGCCGAGCCGGCCGGTCGTCCCGAACATCGCGCGCAGCGGAATCCCCACGACCTGGGTGATCGGCGGGGCCAGCAGCGGCGAGAGGGTGGCGATGCCGAGGAAGACGAACGCCGCGCCGGCGCCGACCATGCTCGTGTTCGGATTCTCCCCGCGGGCCAGGCCCGCCACCAGGCAGATCACTCCCAGCACGGTCAGCGCGCCGCCGCCGAGCGCCCGGGTGCGCAGCGACCTGGTGGGCAGCACGTACGTCTCGCGCATCGCCGCCACCGGCGGCACCGACGCCGCCTTGCGGGCCGGCACGAACGCCGCGAGACCGGTGATGACCAGGCCGACGCCGTAGGCGAGCAGGAAGGTCCGAGGCTGGAAGACCAGCGGGCCGGACGGCAGCGAGATCCCGAACGCGCCGACGGCCGCCCGCAGCCCCATCGCCAGCAGGGCGCCCAGAGCGAGACCGACCGTGGCGCCGATGAAGCCGACGATCAGGGCCTCGATCTGGACCGAGAGCTGCACCTGGGCCCGGCTCGCGCCGATCGCGCGCAGCAGCGCCAGCTCACGGACGCGTTGCGCGACCAGCATCGTGAACGTGTTGAAGATGATGAAGGCGCCGACGAACACCGCTATGCCGGCGAAGACCAGCAGGAAGGTCGAGAACCCGCTGACGGCGTCCTGGATCGCGCTCGCGCTCTCCTCGGCGAGCTGGGTGCCGGTGATCGCCTCGACCCTGGTGGGGAGCACCGCGGCGACCCTGTCCCGCAGCTGCTCCTGCGAGACGCCGTTGGCGGCGGCGAGGCTGATCGAGGTGAACTGGTCGGGCGCGAGCAGCAGCCGCTGCGCCGTCGCCGTGTCGAACGTGGTGACGGCGGCGCCGCCGAGGCTGTCCTGCCCGCCGATGCGGAAGGTGCCGACGAGGGTGAACTCCTCGGGCTGGAGGCGGGTCTGCACCGAGATCCGCTGGCCGAGCGTGAGGTGGTGTTTGTCCGCGGTCGACTTGTCGACCGCGATCTCCTGGCCGTTCGGTGGCCGACCGTCGGCGATCTCCTCCGACCCCGTCGCGGTGCCACCGGTCCAGTTCGTTCCGATGCCCGGTGCGCCGCCGCTGTTGAGCGGGTCGCCCGACGCGGGGTCGATCAGGACCGCCTGGCCCCGGACCATCCCGGTCGCCGCGGTGACTCCGTCCACCTTGGCGACGGTGGGGACCAGGGTGGCGGGCACCGGCAGCCGGTCGGCCTGGTCGCCCGTGCCGACCGCGTTGACGGTCCGCACGGAGACGCTGACGTTCTTGTTGATGTCGGTGAACAGGGTGTCGAACGTCCGGTTCAGCGTGTCGGTGAGGACCAGGGTGCCGGTGACGAAGCTGACACCCACGACGACCGCGAGCGCGGACAGGACAAGCCGTACCTTGCGGGCCAGCAGGCTCCGCAGTGTGGCGCGCAGCATCCGTCAGGCCCACCCGGTCGGATTCGCCCGGCCCGCGCCCCGGCCGGTGCCCCGCTCGTAGCCCCGGGTGCCACCGTGCCCGGACGCGTCGTAGGGCGAGCGGTCGTGGTCGTCCGGAGCCCGGTACCCGCCTCCGTGGCCGCGAGTGCCCGTGTGCCGCCCGGCGGAGCCGTACCGGTCATGGCCGAACGGGCCGGTGTCCGCCGGATCCGTGTACCGGCCGCGGGCGTCGATCTGGCTGGCGTCAAACCGGCCGGTATCGGACTGGCTGGCCTCGAAGTGACTGGCGTAGCCGCCGGTGCGGGGGTCGCCCCGGTGCGGCCCGGGGCTCGGGTACTCCCCGGTGTGCGGCCCGCCGCCCGGGTAGCCCCCCGCGCCGTAGCCCGTGGACTGGCGCTCGTCCGCCGGCCCGGCGTAGTCCTCGTTGTGGTATCCGGCCGGTGGGTAGTGGTCGGCCGGGTAGCCGCCCGTCGGGTAGCCGCCGGTGGCGTAGCCGCGGTCGTCGTACTCGGGGCCGCGCGGCTCGGGCGGCTCCGGCGGCAGGTCGTCGTAGTCCGCTTCGGGCTCCGGTACGGCCTCGCCGCGCACGAGCGCGTCCAGGTTCTTCATCCGGTCCAGGACGGCGTCCGGTGTGGGCTCGGCCATCGCGTCGACCAGCCGGCCGTCGGCGAGGAAGATCACCTCGTCGGAGTACGAGGCGGCCGTCGGATCGTGGGTGACCATCACGATGGTCTGGCCCAGCTCGCGGACCGAGTCGCGCAGGAACGACAGCACCTCCGCGCCCGACCGCGAGTCGAGGTTCCCGGTCGGCTCGTCGGCGAAGACGATCTCTGGGCGGGTGACCAGGGCCCGGGCACAGGCGACCCGCTGCTGCTGGCCGCCGGACAACTCGGGCGGGCGGTGGTTCAGCCGGGGCGCGAGGCCCACGGCGTCGACGACCATCCGCATCCACTTCTGGTCGGGCTTGCGGCCGGCGATGTCCAGCGGCAGCGTGATGTTCTCGGCCGCGGTGAGCGTCGGCAGCAGGTTGAACTGCTGGAAGATGAAGCCGATCCGGTCCCGGCGGAGCTGGGTGAGCTGCCGGTCGTTGAGCCGGGACAGGTCGACGTCGCCGATGAAGACCCGCCCCGTGGTCGCGGGGTCCAGCCCGGCGAGGCAGTGCATCAGGGTCGACTTGCCTGAGCCGGAGGGGCCCATGATCGCGGTGAACCGGCCGTAGGGGAAGGTCAGGTCGATGCCCCGCAGCGCGGTGACGGCGGTGTCACCCGAGCCGTAGACCTTGGTGAGTCTGGAGGCCCGCGCGGCGGACCCCCGGCCGCGCCGTGGACCGCCGCGGGCACCGTCGCGGTCCGATGCGGTGCGTCGGGCCATGCGTTCCTCCAACTGTCGCGAACTACCTCACCGATCGGCGGCCGGCTCCCGCGGAGCGCCGGGATCCAGGCCCCGAAGGGACAACGCCGGAGAGGTGATCCGCATCCTCCCGCCGCCCACGTCCGCCGCCGACGGTAACCGCCCCCGACACCACCCGGGACGCCGGATCTTCCCCACCGGTGACCGCCCGGGCACGCCGATGCCGGGCCCGCCCGCGGGGCCGCCGTCCGAAGGTGCCCTCGGGTACCCGAACGGGTACCCCCACGTCTGGTGCGCCACGTTGCCGGTGGCCAGGTCGGGACCCATGCGCCGCGATTCGATGGACGGTCGGGCGGCTCAGCCGTCCGCCTCGCAGACGGTGGGGGCGGCGTCGTCGACGGGCAGCTCCGCGCGGTTCTCCGGCAGCGGGGGAGGGGTGCCGCCGAATGCCGGGCACCTCGACTTGTGATCGCACCAGTCACACAGCCGGCCCGGCGTGGCCCGCCAGTCGCCCGTCCGGTGCGCCCGGGCGATGGCCGCCCACAGCGCCTCGATCCGGCGCTCGGTGGCGCGCAGCTCCGACTCCTCCGGCGTGGCACGCAGCCAGGTTCGGTCACTCAGGTAATACAGCCGGAGCTCGCGCGGGATGACGCCACGCGAACGCCACAGCACGAGCGCGTAGAACCGCATCTGGAACATGGCCGCGCCCTCGAACGCCGGGCCGGGGGAGCGGCCCGTCTTGTAGTCGATGACGCGCAGCGCGGTGCCCTGGGGGGTCTCGGCCGAGTCGAGGCGGTCCACGTAGCCGCGCAGCCGCAGCCCGGAGGCCAGGACGTGCTCGACGTAGAGCTCCCGGGCGGCCGGGGCCAGCCTGGTCGGGTCCTCGAGGGTGAAGTAGCCGGCGAGAAGGTCACGCGCGCTGTCCAGCCAGGAGCGCAGGGCGCCGTCGTCGTCGAACAGGCCACCGAGCGCCGGGTCGCGGGCGAGCAGGTCGGCCCAGACCGGCTCGACGAGCTCGGTCGCGGCCGGCTGGGTCCGGCCCGGGGCGGGCAGGTCGAACAGCCGCTCGAGCACGCCGTGCACCACCGTGCCCCGCGTCGCCGCCTCGCTCGGCGCTTCCGGCAGCCGGTCGACCACGCGGAAGCGGTAGCGCAGCGGGCAGTTGACGAAGTCGGCGGCCCGGGAGGGGGATAACGACGCCGTTATCGGCGGCGCCTGTGGCGCCGCGGCCGGTGGCGTCGGCGGCGAGGCCGGGGCCGCCGCGGGGTCGCGGCCCTCATGCCAGCCGGGCCCGACCTGGACCGGCCCGGTCGGGCAACCTTCGGCGGCCGAGCCCGGGGCCTGGGCAGGCGTTGTGGTCATGGCGTCGACCCTAGAACCCGCCACCGACACGATCGGCGCCCGCCTCGGGGCACCCACGGTGTCCCGATGTGCCTCCCCCGCCGAGGGTCCGGGCTCCGCCCCGGGCGGATTTCCGCAGACCTGACCCCGGCCGTCGGCTCCGAGAACAATCATGGCGGCTGAGTGATCTCATAGACGCGCTCAGTCGCCACACATCGTCTCGGCCGGCCTGGCGGAGGCTGGCCTGGTTTCCGGATCCGGGTTCTCGGGGGTTCGACCTCTGGAGCCGGGCCCCTGAGGCCCGGGGGGCGGGGCCCGTTCCTGAGGTGGAGTCCTACAAGCCTGATCCCAGCCGGTGACCCCCAGCGCAACCGTGGCGGCGTGACGGGCCTCGAGCCGCGGGCCGCCCTGGCCGCCTCCTCGGGCCGTGGGCCCTGGCCGCGTCCTGGGGCCGTGGCCGGGCCTCCGTGGCCCCCGAACAAGCCCGCTGCCGGCCAGATGACAGCGCAATCCGTAGCGGGAGCGCTATCCGCGGCGGACACCACGGAGGATGGTCCGTAGCATCTACACCTATGGAGGATCAGCCCGGCGCGGCGCGACACGGCGTCCCCGGCGGAGTGGAGCCGCCGGGGCGGCGGCCGGCGCCGCGTCCGCCGGGTATGCGGGTCGGGCACGTCCGCGGCGCCCCGATCTTCGTCTCGCCGCTGGCCGTCGTCTTCGCGGCGTTGGTCGCGTCCCTGCTCATCGACCCGATCCGGGACCATCTGACGATCGCCGCGACCGACGGGCATGTGCTCGTACTGTCCCTGCTCGTCTCGGCGGGGTTCCTCCTGTCGCTGCTCGCGCACGAGATCGGGCACGCGCTGACCGCGCAGCGGTTCGGGCTGCACGTCCGGTCGGTGACCCTGCACGGCTTCGCCGGTTTCACCGAGTTCGAGCCCGAGCCGGCCACCGCCGCCCGCGAGTTCCTGATCGCCTTCGTCGGGCCCGCCGTCAACGGCGTGATCGGGGGGCTGTGCTTCCTGGGCCTGCTGGCCGTGCCGGATCACGGCAGCGTCGGGGCAGTGCTCTTCTTCATCGGCTTCACCAACGCCGCGCTGTTCGTGTTCAACCTGGCGCCGGGTCTGCCTCTCGACGGCGGGCGGGTCGTCGTCGCGGCGGTGTGGGCCATCGGGCACGACAAGCTGCGCGGGCTGCGGGCCGGCGCCTACGGCGGCTTCGTCGTGGCCGGTGCGCTGGTGGTCTGGGGCGCGACGAAGAACTCCGATGGTTTCGGCGCGCTCTACTCCTACGTCCTGGCCGGGTTCGTCGCCTTCGGCGCCTACCAGTCGCTGCGGTCGGCCAAGGTCCGCGAGCGGCTGCCCGGGCTGTCGGCGGGCCGACTCGCCCGCCGTACGCTGCCGGTGGAGGCTGCGGTCCCGCTCGGTGAGGCGCTGCGCCGGGCCCAGGAGGTGGGCGCCACGGCCGTCGCGGTGATCGACCGGGACGGCACCCCTGTCAAGATCATGAACGGCGCCTCCGTCGACGCCCTGCCGGAGCACCGCCGGCCGTGGATGGCGGTGGACGAGGTCAGCCGGAGCATCGGCCCGGGGATGACCCTGCAGGCCGAGCTCGAGGGCGAGGACCTGCTGGCGGCCGTCCAGCGGGCCCCGGCCGCGGAGTACCTCGTGGTCCAGCGCGGCCGGCCGGTCGGCGTGCTGGCCATGGTCGATCTCGTGGCCAGGATCGATCCGGCGGCCGCGGCCCGTATGGTCTCCCATCGGTGACGTTCGTTCGCCGCTGACGGCCGCCGGGCCCGGCCCGGCCCTGACGCACCCGGCACGCGTCACCCGCACGCCCCCGTGCGACCAGCTTCCAGCGGACAGGGCGCGCGCCGGCCGTGGACGGCCTCGGGGCGCGCGCCGAGAGGACGACGAGATCAGTACTGACCCGACCACGCCGGACGCGGTCGCGTCCCGCCCGCCCCTGCCGGACCTCGCGGAGCTTCCGCCCCTGCCGGACCCCGCGGACCCCGAGGCACCGGAGATGCCCGAGGCGCCGGAGATGTCCGAGGTGTCCGAGGTGCCGCGGCCGACCGGCGCGGCGCGGCGCCGCGGGACGTTCACCAAGGGCGACCGCGTCCAGCTGACCGACCCCAAGGGCCGACGGCACACGGTCGTCCTCGAGCCGGGCCGGCAGTTCCACACCCACCGGGGGGCGATTCCGCACGACGACCTGCTCGGCCGGCCCGAAGGCGTCGTCGTGAGCAGCACCGGGGGCACCGACTACCTGGCACTGCGGCCGCTGCTGGCCGACTTCGTGCTGTCGATGCCGCGCGGCGCGACCGTCGTCTACCCGAAGGACGCGGCGCAGATCGTCATGTACGCCGACGTCTTCCCCGGCGCGCAGGTGCTGGAGGCCGGTGCCGGTTCCGGCGCGCTGTCCTGCGCCCTGCTGCGGGCCGTGGGCGACGGCGGCCGTCTGGTCTCCTACGAGCGGCGTCCCGACTTCGCGGAGGTCGCCCGGCGCAACATCGAGACCTTTTTCGGCGGACCACATCCGGCTCATACACTGCATGTCGGTGATCTGGCCGAGTCGGCCGAGCGGGGCATGGACCGGGTGATCCTCGACATGCTCGCCCCGTGGGACGTGCTGCCCGCGGCCGCGGCGGCGCTCGTCCCCGGCGGCGTGCTGTGCGCGTACGTTGCGACGACCACCCAGCTCTCCCGGACGGTCGAGGCGCTGCGCGAGTTCGGCTGCTTCGCGGAGCCCGCGGCGTGGGAGACGATGATGCGCGACTGGCACGTCGAGGGCCTCGCCGTGCGCCCCGGTCACCGCATGGTCGGGCACACCGGTTTCCTGGTGACAGCGCGCCGGCTGGCGGACGGCGTCACTGCTCCACCGAGGCGGCGGCGCCCGGCCAAGGGCTCCTATCCGGAGCCGGCGACCGCTCCGGAGCCGGCATCCGCCGACCGCCCGGCCGAGCAGGGTCAGCCGGCGGGAGCGGACAGCTTGCCGGGCCTGTACGGCCAGCCCGATCGCCAGGTCATCGCGGAGCTTCAGGCCGAGCCGGAGCCTCAGGCCGAGCCGGAGCCTCGAGTCGACGCCGGCTCCGACGGCTGACGCGATGCCGGGCGCGGCCGGGCGATCCGCGGGGGCGCCCGCTCAGGCGAGCCCGCCGGCGGCTCCCCGGCTGTGCCGGGTGGCCGCCACCGCTGTGGGGCGGGCCCGCCCCACCCGGGGCAGGACGGCGCCCGCGCGGCGGGCCCGGGCGCCGGACCCCACGGGTGGGGGCACGGCGGGGGCGCCGGGGTGGGTGGTTCTCACTCCTGTGGGCCGCCGACCTCCAGCGTCCCGTCCGGGTGCTCGACGTAGATGCAGGTGCCGGGGCACTGCTCGGCGGCGTCGCGGATCTCGGTGAGCAGCGGCAGCGGAACCGGCACGTGGGTCCCCGGTGTGGTCTGAAGCTCACCGTCGGAGTTCTTCACGTAGGCGAGCCCGTCGATGTCGAACTCGAACACCGAGGGTGCATACTGGACGCACAGACCGTCGCCGGTGCAGGAGTCCTGGTCGATGCGGACCCGGAGTCCGGGCGAATCGCCCGGCTTCGTTGGTGTTGCCACAGGGCTCCGATCTTCTGTCACCATGGCACCGTAACCCGCTGTTTACGGCAAACCTGGGTCGTCCTCGCGCGACCGGCCTGCCAGCGGCGGTCACAACGGTAGTGTGGGTGCGTCCCGGTCAGCACGGGGGAGGTGGAGGCGCGGTGTCCGGTCCCCGTTCGGGCTCTGGCTCCGGTGGGAGCACGGGTCGTCCTGGTGACGCCGATTCTCAACGGTCGGCGTACGAGAAGGAAGTACACGAACTCACGACTCAGGTCACCTTCCTGGAGGAAGAAGTGGCCATGCTGCGGCGGAGGCTGTCTGAATCGCCCCGACAGGTACGTGTCCTGGAGGAGCGACTAGCCCAGGTACAGGTGGAGCTACAGACCGCCACTGGGCAAAACGACAAGCTCGTCGCCACCCTTCGGGAGGCACGTGACCAGATCATCTCGTTGAAGGAGGAGGTCGACCGGCTCGCGCAACCGCCGAGCGGGTACGGCGTCTTCATCCGTGGCTACGACGACGGCACGGTCGACGTGTTCACGCAGGGCAGAAAGCTCCGCGTGACGGTGTCGCCGAACGTCGAAGCCGACGTCCTGCAGCCCGGTCAGGAGGTCATGCTCAACGAGGCGCTCAACGTCGTGGAGGTTCGCGCGTTCGAGCGGCAGGGCGAGATCGTCCTGCTCAAGGAGGTCCTCGAGAGCGGTGACCGGGCGCTGGTGATCGGTCACACCGACGAGGAACGGGTCGTCATGCTGGCCCAGCCACTCCTCGACGGCCCGATCCGAGCCGGCGACTCGCTCCTCATCGAGCCACGGTCGGGGTATGCCTTCGAGCGGATCCCCAAGTCCGAGGTCGAGGAGCTGGTCCTCGAAGAGGTCCCAGACATCGGCTACGAGCAGATCGGCGGCCTGAAGGGCCAGATCGAGTCGATCCGCGACGCGGTCGAGCTGCCGTTCCTCTACAAGGAACTGTTCCTGGAGCACAAGCTCAAGCCACCGAAGGGCGTGCTGCTCTACGGCCCGCCCGGGTGTGGCAAGACGCTGATCGCCAAGGCCGTGGCGAACTCCCTGGCCAAGAAGGTCGAGGCACAGACAGGCCAGGGCTCCGGCCGGGCCTTCTTCCTCAACATCAAGGGCCCGGAGCTGCTCAACAAGTACGTAGGCGAGACCGAGCGGCAGATCCGGCTGGTGTTCCAGCGGGCGCGCGAGAAGGCGTCCGAGGGCATGCCGGTGATCGTGTTCTTCGACGAGATGGACTCGATCTTCCGGACCCGTGGCTCGGGTGTCTCCTCGGACGTGGAGAACACGATCGTCCCGCAGCTGCTCAGCGAGATCGACGGCGTCGAGCAGCTCGAGAACGTGATCGTGATCGGCGCGTCCAACCGAGAGGACATGATCGACCCGGCGATCCTGCGGCCGGGCCGGCTCGACGTCAAGATCAAGGTCGAGCGTCCGGACGCCGAGGCGGCCAAGGACATCTTCGCCAAGTACGTCATTCCCGAGCTCCCGCTGCACGCCGACGACCTCGCCGAGCACGGAGGCAACCGGGAGGCGACCTGCCAGGGCATGATCCAGCGGGTCGTCGAGCGGATGTACGCCGAGAGCGAGGAGAACCGCTTCCTCGAGGTCACCTACGCCAACGGTGACAAGGAGGTCCTGTACTTCAAGGACTTCAACTCGGGCGCGATGATCGAGAACATCGTGGCCCGGGCGAAGAAGATGGCGGTGAAGGACCTCATCGAGAGCAAAGTCCGCGGCCTGCGCATGCAGCACCTGCTGTCGGCGTGCCTGGACGAGTTCAAGGAGAACGAGGACCTGCCGAACACCACGAACCCGGACGACTGGGCCCGGATCTCCGGCAAGAAGGGTGAGCGGATCGTCTACATCCGCACACTCGTCACCGGAACCAAGGGCACCGAGGCCGGGCGGTCGATCGACACCATCGCGAACACCGGCCAGTACCTCTAGGCCGTTCGCGGGGCGGGGGCCAGCCGCCCGCCGTGGTCGCCACGCGGCGGCCGTCTCGTTGACGAGGCGGCCGCCGCGTCGTGGTTCCACGGGCCCGGTGACCCCCGGCCGTGCCCACCGGCTGCCCGCCAGCCGGTCCGCGAGCCGTGCCCGCCGGCTGGAGCCGCCGGTCGAGTGGCCGTGCCGTCGGGTGTCGCACTGCCCAAGATAGTCAACGATGTTGACGCCCATCCTTGATCGTTTTGATCTTCAAACGGGCTTGTGGTGGTCTCCTGCCGTCGCTGTGAGAAGACGGACACGCAGCCCAGTGGCCGTCGAACAGGCTGACGGGCCGCCACGTCGCCGATCACCCGAATGCCGGCACCCGCGGGGCTGTCGGCGTGGCGGGGGAGGTCTCCGGGCGTTCCCGAAGCTTCCCGGCAAGAGGTTCGGAACGACCAAGGGCGGCGTCCGGCCGACCCGGCGGCCCGCCAGCACCTACGCTTGCAGAGTGAGCGTGCGCCGGATCATGGGGACCGAGACCGAATACGGCGTGTCCGTGCCCGGTCAACCCAACACAAACCAGATGCTGGCTTCGTCGTTGGTCGTGAACTCTTACGCCAACAGGGCCGCCACCGGGGGCAGTCGAGCTCGGTGGGACTTCGAGGAGGAGTCCCCCCTGCGAGACGCCCGCGGCTTCGAGCTGCCCAGAGAGCCGGTGGTCGATCCTGGCGCGCCCGCGAACGAGGACGACCTCGGGCTGGCCAACGTCATCCTGACCAACGGCGCGCGCTTCTACGTCGATCATGCGCACCCCGAGTTCTCGACCCCCGAGGTGACGAACCCGCGCGACATCGTCCTCTGGGACAAGGCGGGGGAGCGGGTGATGGCAGAGGCGGCCCGCCGTGCGCTGACTGTCCCCGGCACGATGCCCGTGCACCTGTACAAGAACAACACCGACAACAAGGGTGTCTCCTACGGCTGCCATGAGAACTACCTCATGGCGCGGGCGACCCCGTTCGGGGAGATCGTGCGGCACCTGACGCCGTTCTTCGTCTCCCGCCAGGTGATATGCGGCGCCGGCCGGGTCGGCATCGGCGTGGACGGGCGTGAGTCCGGGTTCCAGATCAGCCAGCGCTCGGACTTCTTCGAGGTCGAGGTCGGACTGGAGACCACCCTCAAGCGCCCCATCATCAACACCCGGGACGAGCCCCACGCCGACCCGGAGAAGTACCGGCGTCTGCACGTGATCATCGGTGACGCCAACATGAGCGAGATCGCCACCTACCTCAAGGTGGGGATGACCTCGCTCGTCCTGGCCATGATCGAGGAGGGCTGGCTCCAGGTCGACCTGTCGGTGGACGCGCCGGTCGCGACGCTGCGGGCGATCTCCCACGACCCCTCGCTGCGGTATCTGCTCACCCTGCGCGACGGCCGGAAGATGACCGCCGTGCAGCTCCAGATGGAGTACTTCGAGCAGGCCCGCAAGTTCGTCGAGGACAGGCTCGGCACGGACGTCGACCCGCAGACGGCCGACGTGCTCTCCCGGTGGGAGTCGGTGCTCGGCCGCCTCGAGGTCGACCCGATGACCTGTTCCCGGGAGCTCGACTGGGTGGCCAAGCTGTCGATCCTCGAGGGCTACCGCTCCCGCGACGCCCTGGCGTGGGACTCGCCGCGGCTGCAGCTCGTCGACCTCCAGTACCACGACGTTCGGCCGGAGAAGGGCCTCTACAACCGCCTGGTGGCCCGTGGCCGCTTCGACCTCCTGCTGAGTGAGGAGGAGGTCACCAGGGCGATGACGGAGCCTCCGGAGGACACCAGGGCGTACTTCCGGGGACGCTGCCTGGAGCTCTACCCGCAGCAGGTGGCGGCCGCGTCCTGGGACTCGGTCATCTTCGACATCGGGCGGGACTCGCTGCAGCGGGTGCCGACCCTTGAGCCGCTGCGTGGCACCAAGGCGCACGTGGGCGAGCTGCTCGCCCGCTGCCCCACCGCCGCCGACCTGGTGGACGCCCTGTCGGGTAACTGACAGCCGGCGGGGTCTCGCGGTGGTCTCCCGAGACTTCACGCCGGTACGGCGTGAAGTCTCGGTGCGCCGGTGGTACCACCATCGACCAGCACATTTTGCGCCCTCGGCGGACGAGGCGACGTCGTCGGGTGTTCGTGATGGAGTGGACCTCGTACCGATCCACCGGAAGCAGTCGGCGGAGCGGGATAGTGTCGCCCCAGGCGATCGAAGGAGGCTCCCATGGCCCAGAGGGACACCGGTGGCGGGCAGCAGCGCACCGGCCGCCGTGATGACGAGACCGCCGAGGCCGAGGTTGAGGAATCGGGCGCCTCGGATCTCAAGGAAAGGCACGAGAAGCTCTCGGAGGACGTCGACTCCCTGCTCGACGAAATCGACGACGTTCTCGAGGAGAACGCCGAGGAGTTCGTGAAGGGATACGTCCAGAAGGGCGGTCAGTAGGGTCTGACTCCCCGCGGCCGGTTCGGCCGGACGAGCCACATGCGCCCGTTCGGCCGGTCGCCGGGGGAGCCAACGCGGCGACCGGTGCTGCGGGAGGCCCCGCTGCCCGACGCGTCCCGGGGCCGTGCCCTGGATCGCGATGCCCGCGCCCGGGCGTGCCCGATGCCCAGGGTGTGCCCGATGGCGGTGGGCGTCGTGTGTGTGCGTCGGCACGTGGATCGCTCAGCTGTCCTGGTGTCTCCCGCCGCGAGCGAGGTCGGTGCCTGGGGGCGTCCGTGCGGGCCGTCCAGGCGCCGTGCCGCCCGCGGGGCTTCACAGGGGCCTACCGAGGGGCTCACAGGCCCGCTGAGGCCGCCGAGTGCCACCGCGGCGGTGCGCCCGGGACCGCGACTTGGGACGGAGCGGGACCACGGCCACCCTGCCGGCCCGGCACGTGGCATGTTGTGCATCACCCGGAGCCTTGGGCTGGGCCGCCTCGGACCATCCTGGGCCGCCGGCTCACGATCGACTATCTGAAGGGGGATGCGTGCCCGATCCAACGGGTGTCGCCGGGCGTCTACCGGCTGTGTTCATGACACCGGGAACGTCGTCGTTCACCGATTTCCTGTCCGTCGCGGCTCCGGACCTGCTTCCGGGCGCCCGGGGCCCGCTGCCCGCTCCGGTGACCGATGCGGCTCACGGCACCACCATCGTGGCCGTGACGTTCCCCGGTGGCGTGATCATGGCCGGCGACCGCCGCGCGACGCAGGGGCACATGATCGCCCAGCGTGACGTCGAGAAGGTCCACCACGCGGACGAGTTCTCCTGCGTCGGCTACGCCGGCACGGCCGGTGTGGGCGCCGAGCTGATCCGTCTGTTCCAGGTCGAGCTCGAGCACTACGAGAAGATCGAGGGCTCTACGCTGAGCCTGGACGCGAAGGCCAACCGGCTCGCGTTCATGGTCAAGGGGAACCTGGGCATGGCGATGCAGGGCCTCGCGGTCATCCCGCTGTTCGCCGGCTTCGACACCGAGACCGGCGAGGGGCGGATCTTCTCCTACGACATCGCCGCGGCGAAGTCCGAGGAGCGCACCTACGAGTCGATCGGGTCGGGCTCGGTCTTCGCTCGCGGCTCGCTGAAGAAGCGCTATCGGGCCAACCACAGCCAGGACGACGCGGTCCGGATCAGCGTCGAGGCTCTCTACGACGCCGCCGACGACGACTCGGCGACCGGTGGGCCGGACCTCATCCGCAAGCTGTACCCGATCGTCGCCTCGGTGACCGCCGACGGATACCGTCGCCTCACCGATGACGAGGTCGGCCCGGTGGTCGACTCGATCATCGCCGACCGCGCGCAGAACTCAGGAGGCTGACGTGACCATGCCGTTCGGCTACGCAAGTCCCGAACAGCAGGTCCGGGACAAGTCCGAGTACGCGCGCAAGGGCATCGCGCGCGGCCGGAGCGTGGTCGTCCTCACCTACGTCGACGGCATCCTGTTCGTCGCCGAGAACCCGTCGACGACCCTGCACAAGATCAGCGAGATGTACGACCGCATCGGCTTCGCCGCGGTGGGGAAGTACAACGAGTTCGAGAACCTCCGCACGGCCGGCATCCGGATCATGGACACCCGCGGCTACATGTACGACCGGCGGGATGTCACGAGCCGGGCGCTCGCGAACGCCTACGCGCAGACCCTCGGCGCGATCTTCACCGAGAGCATCAAGCCCTACGAGGTGGAGATCGTCGTCGCCGAGGTGGGGCACACCGCCGCGGATGACCAGATCTTCCGTCTCACCTACGACGGCTCGATCGCCGACGAGCGTGGCTTCATCGCGATCGGCGGTCAGTCCGAGCAGGTGCTGACCTCCCTGCGGGAGCACCACACGGAGGGCCAGCCGCTCGCCACCGCGCTGCGCGTGGCGGTGGACGCGCTCACCGCCGGCGCGCCGCCCGGGGCGCAGAACGGGGAGCGCACGCTGACGGCCGGGAACCTCGAGGTCGCGATGCTCGACCGGAAGCGCTCCCGGCGGTTGTTCAAGCGGATCGTCGGTAGCCAGCTCGACGGACTGCTCGAGGAGACCGCCCCGCCCGCGTCCTGACGCGCGGGTGTCGGGAGGTCCCCTCGTCCGTCGTCCTTTCCGGGTCTCCCGGGTTCGATCCGTGGCCTCCAAGGGGCACTGAGTCCCATCGAGAGGCCACGGATCGTCGGC
>NZ_CASGGV010000067.1:0-7613 GCF_949319125.1 Frankia sp. Hr75.2
TAGCTCCTTAGCAGTCGACTACGGAAGGTAGCTATCCGAGCATGGGTGCGGTTCTCATCCACGGCCGGCGACCGGCTCAGCCAGACCAACGCCTGCGCGGGCTCGGCGACACCGCTATCGCGCCAGCGCAGCTGCCTTGATCCCACGGCAGGTCGTCCGCCCGGTCCCGCGGGGTCACCGCGCCTGAGCTCGCCCCACCCTCGGCGAGCTGGCCGGCGAGCATGGCGTACCGCTCGTCGAGTGCCGACCGGCGGCGGAAGCTGTCGATGGCGCGCCGCCGCGCGGTCGCGAGCAGCCAGCCCACCGGGTTCGCCGGCGCACAGTCTCGCGACCAGCTGACGAGCGCACCCCCACCGCCTCCTGCGCAAGCAGCGGCACCGGTCCCGCCGACGGCGTCGGCGGCGGCGGGAAGACCCATGTCGCGATGTGGTGCGCGCCGTCGATCGGGACGCGACCGGTCGCGTCGACGACGACGGTAGGCGGGGTGACGGTGGTCTGTAACATCAACCGTTCTCCTCGGCTGGCGTTGGTCGGGAAGCTCTCCGCTCCGCGCGGGATCTGCGCGGTGCCATCCCGTCCGGGCGACGCGCACCGGTGTTCCGAATCCGACGGAGGCGTGTCGGTGTCAGTGTCTGAAGAGGTCCGTCACGCGTTCTTGTCCGTCCTCGAACTGGTGCAGTTGGATCAGAGTGCCGTCCGGGTCGAGAACGAAGATCAGTCTTGACTTCCCGGTGGCGCTGACCGGCCCGATGACAGGAATGTTCCGGTCGACCAGCTCGTCGTGGGCGGCGTCGACGTCGGCCACGGTCAGGGCTATCTTCGGTCGGCCGTAGGGCGCCGGGTAGAGCATGTCGACCGGTTCCAGGGGCTGTCCGGTCGGATGGGGGCTGAACAGCTCGAGCATCATCGAGTCGACCCCGAGCCCGACCCGTCCCCAGGTTTCGCCGCGGGCCTCGAAGTACACCTGAAAACCAAGCGCCTCCGTGTAGAAGGCCACCGAACGATCGAGATCGGTCACTGTCATCCCGACGTGCGAGAAGCATCGGATCTTCATCGGGACGAAACCCCGCGGAGTCGTGTCACGCGGCCTCGGTCTGAACCGGCCGCGCCGCGCTCCGACTCGAACCACCCGAGACGACCTGTCGGCCAGTGCATCAGTTTCGGTCCTCCCGTCACGTCGACGTCTCAACTGAGCCGCAGCGCGATCCTGATCGAGTCACGGCCGGGGACCTTGCGGGTCAGGAGGGCGAAGGCGTCCTCGAAGCGTTCGAGGGGAAAGGTGTCGCCGAGCAGGTCGGCGGTAGGTACCTTGCCGGCGTTGATGAGGTCGACGGCGCCCTCGGTGTCGAGGCCGGCGCCGGGGTGCAGGGTAATCCGCCGGGTGGGGATCCAGTCGCTGTGGAAGCCTTCGAGGGGGCGGTCCTTCATCCCGGCGATGACGACGTGGCCGCCCTTGTGGACGAGGTCCATGGCGAGGTTGACGGTGACGGGGTCGCCGGCGGCGGCGTCGATGACGACGTCGGCCATCCGGCCGTCGGTGAGTTCGCGGACCCGTCCCACCGGGTCCTCGGTGTCGACGTCGACGGTGTGGTCGGCGCCGACACGCAGTGCCCAGTCGAGGCGGAACCGGTCCTTGGCTGTTCCGGTCACGATGACGGTGGATGCTCCGGCTGCGCGGGCGGCGACGATGGTGGCCATACCCATGTGACCGGGCCCCTCGATGAGGACGACGTCGTCCTGACGGACGGGGGCGACCCAGGTGACCGCGCAGCTCAGCGGTTCGAAGACGGTGAGCTGTTCGGCGGGGAGGTCCTCGCGCAGGCGGTAGACCCGGGAACCGGGGAGGAGCTCGAGGTGTTCGGCGAACCCGCCGTGCAGGCCGGAATCCTCGTCGACGGAGAAGTCGTGCCCGTAGATCCGGTAGCCCTGTGGGGTGACGAGGAGTTCGCGCACGGCGACCCGGTCACCTTCGGTGGCACCCCACTCGTGAGCGGTGGCTGTGTCGATCTTCTCGATGCGGCCGACGATCTCGTGCCCGGCGATGGAGGGGAAGGCACCGCCCCAGGAGGTGTGGACGTGGCCGCGGAAGTGGTCGATGTCGCTGTGGCACAGGCCGGTGGCCTCGACCCGCAGGACGGCGCCGCCGGGCTGGGGGTCGGGGACGGGAAGGTCGCGTTCCTCCCAGGTCTCGTCGCCGTTGAACACGATGGCACGGCTCATCTCAGGGACCTCCTTAAACAGCTTCTCGGCTCTCTTCGCCGCGCCGGGGAGCCGGGCCCCTCCCCGGTGATAGTGCCGCAGAGCTGATGACCCTCGTCGCGCTGGGATCAATCCTCGCCGTCCGGGCGGCCGGGTCGACCCGACCTCGCAGGTCGACCCGGCCGGCCCTGGCAGAGCGTCGGCTCAGCGTCCAGGCTTGCGGTAAAGACTGAGCGGAACCCGACTGAAGATCGCGTCCAGTTCGGTCAGGTCGTTGTCTCGGCCGTCAGACCAGGTGACGTAGGTGTACTTGTCGTCCAGGGCGATCCAGGACCAGCGGTCACCGGGAGGTCCGGCGTGCGCGGCCGGCGCGGTTTCGCGGTTCACCTTCACCGGGGCGCTGAACGATCGTCCGTGATCGAAGGAGACGACGGAGAACGCGTCGACCGCGGTTGTCCTCCACATCACGCCCAGATACCCCTTCGGGCCGAAGTCCATCCACGGACGCTGGGCATCTGGGGCGGCGATCACGGCCGGTCCGGTCCAGGTCTTACCGGCATCCTTGGTGACGTATACCTCAAGGTTGGCCTCCCTGGGGACCATGACGGCGAATCGCCCGGACTGTGAGGGGTCGGCCGATACCCAGGGGATGGGGTCGGCAGCACCTCGCTGCTGCGGGACCGGCAGGAGCGGTCCACTTCCTGCCGGGACCGGAGTCCCCTTGCCGTCGGTCACTGGGAGGTCCGTCCAGGTCTGCCCATCGTCGCGGCTGACATGCAGCGTCACTACGCTCTCCTGGCTCGCGGAGACCAGGATTCCGTCGTGGACGGCGAGCTGACGACCCGGGTAGCCGCAGGCGGGCGGACGCTGCGGAGACACCACGACACAGGGTCGGGGACCGGGAATCACCCTGGACGGGCCCCAGGTCTGACCACGGTCCGCGCTGACGGACACCGCGCTCGGGTACTGCCATTCGAGGCCGCCCACCGCGTAGACCTTGCCGGTCGCGGCGTCCACGCGGAGCTTGGGCGCGCCGCTGAGCACGAGCGGCGTCTTCACCGGACCGGACCACGTCCGACCGCCGTCGAGCGACCGGGAGACCACGACGCTGTTCGTCTCATTGGCCGTGGAGTCAGGGCCGACCTGGTTGTTGAGGATGTAGAAGGTTCCCTTGGCGTCGACGGCCACGTTCGGTTCGCCGCACTGAGGTCGGTCGCCGAGGGGCCAGGGCACCCGCGTCCAGGTTTGGCCCTGGTCCTGGGAGTGGGCGAGGAAGCACTCCCCGGTGGGATAGAGACCCGGATGCGGAAGGAAGATAGTCGAGGTGAAGACCAGGTTCTTGGGGTTCTTCGGGTTGATGGCGACTGCCGGCTGTCCCTCCTTGAAATCCGGGGTGTTGGTCATGTTGATCTCGAGGATTTTTTCCCGGTCGGGTTTTCCTGGCTCTGCCTGGGCGACAGAGGTGCCGGATAAAACGGCCACCGCGGATAGTGCGATTCCGCACACTATCGCCCTGGATCGACCCGGTAACAACGTCACGGTCTTCCTTTCTGTCCTTGCCGCAGGGTTCCGTCAGCTATCTGCTGGCGGTCCGAAGAGCTCAGCGAGTCGGCTCCTCGCGCCGCCGAACTCCTGTAGTTGGATGGGGGTCCCGTCGGAGTCTGCTATGAAGAAAAACCGCGAGACCCGGGTGGTCGTGATGGGACACAGCGGCGTGTCCAGACGACCGCACGATGAGAACTCACTCGATGAAGTCAACCGAGTTCGGTCAGGCCCGCGTGGCGTTCGCTGTATCTGGCGGTTTTCCATGCGGTCGACGACGGTCGAATGGTCCGGAGCGTGGCCATCGGCCGACCCTCCGTTCCGATGCCGAGCGCGGCGTCGGTAGCCCCCAGGCAAGCCAGTCCACACGAACCGGAGAGCGTAGGCGGTGCCATGGCGACCGGTACCAGGAAGCGTCGATCCCGGGGCGGAGGATCCGTCCGCGCCCTCCAGCGACCGGCTCAGCCAGAGGCACCCCGCACCCCGGGTTGCGCCGCCACACGCCCCCAACAGGAAAGCCTCGCCGCACACAATAGCAGTGACACTAATCGCCCCTTACGAAACATGGCCGACCTTTCGTCAGTGCTTGGACCTGCACCGGAGCGCTCTGAGGCATCAGGCCCGACACACCCGCCCGCATCGCCCCCTCTGGTGAGATTCCGTCGTAGCACGACAGCTTCCTGGTAGACCGCCAGCGCATACCGCGCCGTTGATCCGCTCCTCACACACCACGAAACATCACTCAGGTAAACCCTTCTTACGGAAGAGAATCTTAGCCTTACTAGGTCATCCTGTCAACACTTTTTAAAAACATGTGCTTAAAAAGCTCGATGATCCCGAGGAGGGCCGGGGGGCATCAAAGTCACCAGCGTCAGCCGCTGGCGCCCGGTCGAGTAGCCTCGCGAACCAGGGGGCGACGTAAGACGGTGGCGTCGCCACGCCAAACGGATTCTCACTTGATTTTAATCAGATTAGTTTAATACGAACGTGACAATACTATTTTGCCGTAGTGTAAGATTTTTGTATGCCACCACGCCAGAAGGATGCCTCGGATGGAGCGCGGCCAGGAGGTCGGGACCGGCTCAACTCCAAAGGCATGACAACGCGTCAAATCATCTTGGAGCGAGCTGAACAGCTATTCGCGGAACGTGGCATCGCGACTGTCCCTCTGCGCGATATAGGCCTGGCCGCAGGACAAAAGAACAACGCCGCCGTCCAGTATCACTTCGGTGACCGCGAGAGCCTACTCAAGGCGATCATCTCCTATCGCGCCTCCGTGAGCGAGCGAGTCCGGGCCGAAATACTCGCAGACCTGATCGCCAAAGGCGAGCCTCCACAGGTCCGCGATCTGGTCAAGGGATTCATACTGTCCCTTGCCAGCCATCTGGAGGATGGTAACTACTACTTAGCTTTCTTGTCACGGTACGTAATTGAATACGGAGGATACGTAGGCCTCGAAGGTTCGGTCTCCGCCAGCACTGTAAATACCTTCATGAGCCTGCTGCATCGACTCCTGCCCGAACATCGAAAATCCGTCCTAGACGAACGTTGGATGATCGTTATGACCACCACGGTGCATACATTGTCTCGTTATCAAACGGCAATGCAGGCCGGTGAGCTACCCGCGCCTTTCCATGAACTTCTCGACGACCTTGCGGACTTCCTAACGGGCGGCGTCGAATCGACGCCACAGCGGACCGAGGGGATGTAGAGCCCGTTAATTGACCAGAATATCGACCGGATACGAAATCTGTGGTACGCCTACACCTCAGTACCCAGGTAAGTGAATACTCTCGCATTTCGTGGCGTTTTTCGCCTGTGGGGCTCCAAAATCCGGGTCTCGGCCTGTGAGCTGACCTGTTACGGATGATGTGATCGCCAGTGGGGGTCGTCAGGCGCCGTTACGGTACTCGTTGATCAGACCGCCAAGGATGCGTGTGCGACGGGACGGTGGAACTCAGGGTTCGGGTGATCACAGGTGGGGAGTCGGATGGGTGCTGGCCGAGGGAGCGAGGTGGGGTCGATGGGTGTTGAAATACTCGGCGTACGTGCCGAGGACGGACATCAGGTGCCGTCCAGCGACGATCAGGAGTCTGTTGGTGCATTCGCAGCGGACGGTACCGACCCTGTGCGTGCCAGAATTGTGCTACCGGTCCTGAGCTGCGCCGTTAAGCGACCCGCTCATATTCGTTGATCAGGCCGCCGAGGATGGGCTGGCGTTTGACGCTCCTGGGTCAGGTCGGCGACGGGGTGGTCGGGTCGTGGTGGTTGAAAGTCGCGGCCGCGGTTAGGTCGTTGTCCGTTGCAGTGGGCCGCGTACTCGGCCAGGACCGTGCGCAGGTGCCGTTCGCCGAAGATCGGCGTACGGTCGGTGACCTCGGTCCGGACCGTCTGGACGGACCGTTCCGCGTAGGCGTTTGCCCGGGGGTTCGGCGTGGGATCTTGACCGCGTTGATACCGGCATCGGCGAGGACCGCGTCGAACGACGCGGTGAACTGCCGCGGCCACTACGAACTCTCCGTCGATGCCGACCCGCGCAGACTGTTGTCCGCTGCCCTTGTCGAGCTCGCACTCGCCGTCTGATGATCGGACCCGTGCGGGTGCCGGCACGCCGCACCTTCCCAGAACGCAACAGACCCGTCAGCGTCAGGAAGGTAGCCGTGCGAGCGTCGCTGTCGTTCGACTTCCCAGGGTGTCTTCTACTATGTCGCGGTCTACATCACTCAATCTTCTAAGTTCTGGCTGAGGCCTGTTCGTCATCGGTGTATGGGGCGCCGCCGGGCACAAAGTACACCTCGTGTCTGTCGCGGGCGAGGCGGCCGTAGTGTGGTGCGGGGAAGTGCGCCGGGAACAGGAACGCGCCCTCGTCGAGCGCCCGCTGTGCCAGTCCCCGTCGGGTGGCGATCGCGGTCGCCAGATCATCGCACCCGGGCAGGTGAAGCTCCGGTCGAGTCAGCTGGATCGGATGGTGGAACGCATCCCCGCTGAAGTATGCCCGCACGCCATCGGAAGCAAGGCGTAGCACCGCGTGTCCGACCGTGTGGCCCGCCGCAAGCTCGACGCTCAGGCTCGGTGAGACCTTGTAGGGTACGGAGACGATCTGAGCCAGACCCGCGTCGACGACCGGCCGTACACACTCGTCAAAGACGTCGGGGTTGAAGTCGTTGGGATGTCGGACCGGATTCGCGGTGTCCCACCGCCGGTACTCCTGGTCAACGAACATGTAGGCCGCGTTGGGGAATGTCGGTACCCATGCCCCGTCAACCTGCCTCGTGTTCCAGCCACAGTGATCGTGATGAAGGTGGGTGCAGAACACGACGTCGACTGTATCGGTTGACACACCGGTCCGGGCTAGCCGGTCCAGATACGGAATTTTCAGGTCGTCGAAATAGGGCCCTCTTCCCTTGCGACCGTTGCCGGTACAGGGATCGATGAGCACGGTAAGGCCGTCAACCCTCACGATCCAGCTATGGCTCGAGAACTGGAAAGTCATAGATTTCCTGTCCAGAAATCCGTCGGGCAGCCGGGTAATTCGACGGGAGATGAGCGCTCTGTCGTCGGTAAGAAGGTCGAGTGAAACTGGAAGCGACTGCTCTTCCACTCGATCGACGAGAGCGCCACCCAATCTGAGTGTAGGCATATCGCCAGGCTATCAATGGAGCAGTCGAATTGGAATATGCGCGGCCGAACCGGCCGAGGCCCCCGCCCACCAAGCGGGCGAACTCACCTGTGGGGTGCCAGAAGTCGGCCTGGGCCCGTGAGCTGGGCTGATGCGACGGTGCGGCTGTCGGCATGATGGTCAGCTCTGTCCATCCGCCTGCTCTATCTGATCTTCGTGCGGGTCTGTGGTTGGCTGGTCCTCTTCGGTCGTT
>NZ_CASGGV010000068.1:0-7427 GCF_949319125.1 Frankia sp. Hr75.2
AGCCCAGAAGTCGAGATCGTGGTAGCTGGGCAGGCCCTCGAGGTGCGGCAGCTCGGGCATCGTGACCGCCCGGCAGCCCTTCGCCGCCACCCGGCGGATCTCGTTCACCATCAGCTCCGGCTTCCAGGTCGGAAGCAGCGCCAGCGGGATGAACCGGCCCGGGTAGGTGCCGGCCCACTCGTCGATGTGCCAGTTGTTGTACGCCTGGATCATCGTGACCGTGGTGTCGGTCTTGTAGTGGTTGAGATGCCCGGCGCTGAACCCGGCGAACGTCGGGAAGCACATCGACGCCAGGATCCCGTTACGGTCCATGTCCCGGACCCGGTCGTGGATGTCGTACACCCCCGGGCGCATCTCGGCGAAGCCGGCCGGGTCCTTGCCCCACTCCTCCGCCGGCCACGAGACGACCGCGTTCAGGCCACTGACGCCCGTCACCCGGCCCTGGTAGATCCACTGGTCCACGCCCTTGTCGTTGCGCACGACGTGCGGCGCCTGGTCGACCAGGTTCGCCGGGACGTGGTTCTTGAACATGTCGGGCGGCTCGACCACGTGGTCGTCGATGCTCACCAAGACCATGTCGTCGATGTTCATGATCCTCCTCGACTGGCGGGTCCGGGGCGTGCGCCAGACCACATCGTCAGCGTCTCTATCTGTTTCTACGCTTCCCGGCTCTGGCCGTCTCTGCGTATTCGGCCAACAAGCCCACGAAATCGGTCAGGGATCCGCTCGGCTCATCCCGGGTGACCGGGGTGCGTCGGTGCGTCATCAGGACACCCCGACACCGTTCCCGGCAGGGCGACGTCTCGGCGCATCCATACCCCCTCCCTGATCAACCATGACTGATGAGCAGGTCAAGCGCCATCGAAGCCGGCCACGCCCCACCCGGGATCCGGCCGCGCCGCATCGTGGTGGATTAGTCACTCAAAGTAGCGCTGCCGTGAATCGATCAGGAATCGATCGGGCCGGATCTGGGACGCCGCCACCGGCCGGCCTGTCGGTTGGCGGCTTGAGCAGTTGCCCGATGGCGAGCTGGCGGTCTGGTCAGCGTCTCGGCGGATGACGCTGCCCGTCACCGTCACCGCTCGGCCCGTGCCGAGCCGGACGTGCCGACGGCGGCGAAGAAGTCGGCCACTGCCGCGGCTACACGCCGCGGCGCCCTCTCCGGCCCGAAATGGTCGAGGTCCCCGAAGGTGACGAGGCTGGCGCGGGGCAGAATCCCGGCGAGCTGTCGGGTCGCGCGTCCGGCCGCGGTGTCGTCACTGTCCCTGCCGGCCATGAGCAGCGTCGGAGTCGTGATCGCGCGGTAGCGGTCGGGCTGGTTCGCCACCCTCGCCGCTTCCTGATGCTCCCTGATCGTCCCGCCCAGCAGGGCGTGTTTCCGACGGCGTTCGGCGGGTCTGATCGCGAATGCCAGGATGAGTCCGAGCAGGGCACGAGGGACCCGTCCCGTCGTCTCGGGGTTCACGCCGGCCGGCTGGCGCCGGTGCCTGGAGGCGGCGGCACGGTCCCAGTGGGCCATGTACCGCCGGCACCCCTGGCTGGCACAGGCGATGTCCTTCACCAGGCCCCTGATGTCGCCGCAGATCAAGGCTCATGCGGAGTGGGTGATGCGGGCACTGCACGGACTCGGTCTCGACCCGGTGGCCATGATCCACGTACACACCACCCTGGCCGCCCACATCCGTGGGCTGGCCCTGAACCTGGAGGCGGAGGCGGAGGCGGTGCAGGACTCGGGCCTCACCGACGAGCAGTGGATGGACGCCCACGGCACTCCCGCGATCACCCCACCGGCGGCGACTTCGGCTCACCCGCTGCTGGCGAGCGTCCCGCCCCGATCCCTCGACCTCGACTCGCTCTTCGAGTTCGGCCTGCAACGCCTCCTCGACGGCATCGCCATCCTGATCGAGACGAGTCGCTGCCCCGTTCAGCCTCCCCCGCAGGCCGTGTCCAGGCCGATGAGCGGTGACGAGAATTCGCCGGAGCGTGGTGCCTCCGCGTGACCCGGGTCTCATCTCCTGCCCTTGATCTCAACCGCGGTCGAGGTCGCAGACTCGACCTTCGTCAACGGCGATGAAGGGATGTCCGATGAAGGCAGCGGCGTTCGCGCGGCACGGTGGCCCGGAGGTTCTCGAGCTGATGGATCTGGCCACGCCGGTGGCCGGGCCCGGCCAGGTACGGGTCCGGGTCCGGTTCGCCGGTGTCCAGCCGATCGACTGCGCCGTCCGCGCGGGCTGGGCACCGCCCGGGGTGACACCCCGGCTCCCGACGATTCCCGGCAACGAGTTCGCCGGGGTCGTCGACCAGGTCGGCGACAGGGCCGATGGAATCGGCGGGGCCGATGGAATCGGCGGGATCGACAGCGTCGGCGGCGTAGACGGCGGGGGTCACGGCGTCGCGGTGGGCGCCGAGGTGCTCGGCTTCGGGCAGCTGGGTGCGTATGCCGAGTATCTGGTGGTACCGGCCGGCCAGGTGACCGCCAAGCCGGCCGGCATGTCCTGGGAGGTTGCGGGTGGGTTCAGCGGCGGGGCGCAGACCGCCCACATCACGCTGCGGGAGCTGGGCGTCGGCAGGGACGACACCGTCCTGATCCACGCCGCCGCCGGCGGGGTCGGGACGGTCGCCGTCCAACTGGCCGTACGCGCCGGCTCGACCGTCATCGGCACCGCCGGCGCGGCCAACCACGACTATCTCCGCTCACTGGGCGCGATCCCGGTCGCCTACGGCGACGGCCTGGTCGAACGCGTCCAGGCGATCGCGCCCGCGGGCGTGGACGCCGTGCTGGACGGAGCCGGCGGCGACGCGCTGACCACGTCGCTGGCGCTGGTCGCCGACCGGAGCCGGATCCTCACCCTCGTCGAGCACGGCCGGGCGGGGGAGCTCGGGATCCGGGTCACGCCCAACCTCCGGTCAGCCGCCCGGCTCGCCGAGCTGGCCGACCTCCAGGCGCACGGAGCCCTGCACATCAACGTCCGCCGGGTCGTCCCGCTCGCGGACGCCGCCGAGGCGCACCGGGAGCTGGAGACGAGACACGGCCGCGGCAAGATCGTCCTCGCCGTCAGCAGCGGCTGACCGCCACCACCCCCCGCAGTGGCGCGTCAGGAGGCGCCACTGCCTCTGCCCGCGCGGCACGGGGAGTGACGGCGCCCGTCTCAGCCCTCCTAGGCCCTCCTCAGCCCGCCTCGGTTGCAGCCAGGAGGCGGCCATCCCGGTCGTAGGCCCGGACGACCGGTCGATTGGCCTGGTACCAGTCGTTGAAAAGCGTCGGGTTGTTCCGTCTGAAGTCCTCGAACCCGGGCTCACCGGGCCGTGGACCAGGCTCGGGCGGATCGATCTGGACGGTCCTGACCACGACCTTCCCGTCCTGGATGGGAACCTCGACGATTTCGCCGGACGGAGTCGTCGCGGTGACCCGGGCAACCCGGGCCGACACCCGTCCGCCACAGTCATGGACCGTGCGACTGTCACCGGGGCCGCTACCGAAGCCGGCTCCGAGGCGGCCTCCGAAGCCGCCGCCTATCCCGTGACTTCCGCCGGCGTACTCCAGCTCGAGATCGGTCCGGGGCACCGCATCGTGCCCGCCCCCCAGCTGTAGACATACGCCCCGTCGATGTCCAGCCGACCTGCCGCGTCCGCCGGCACGTCGCAGTCGACGAACGTCGAGGGGTTCGACAGGATCACGGTCGCTCCGGCGGCGTCCCGCGCCGCCGCCCACACCGTCAGCCCACCCGGCTGGAAGCGCGCCGGGTCCGCCGGCCCAGGACCGGACTGTAGGCACTCGACCACGAGATGTGCCGCTTCGTCCGGAGTGAAGGTGACCGGCTGGAGCCGGGTGATCCGCGGGGCCGGCGGAAGGTCGGCGGGCGCGAGGGATGCCTTCCCCGTGCCGCCCCCCAGAGTCAGGCCGGCCGCGATCCCCACCGCGGCCACGGCGCACGCCACCGCCGGGGCGGCCCGCCGCGCGACCCGACGACGGCGCTCCCCCGGAACCCGGGCCCGTACGCCGGCCCACAGATCACCCGACGGCCGGACGTCCACCGTTCGCTCCGCGCCACGAAGGCGTTCGATCATCTCCTCGTCGGAGATCATGCCGCACCTCCCCTCGTCCCGTTCAGTTCCGATGCGCCGAGCTGGGGCGGCACGGCGCCGTCGCCGGATCTCGACGGCTGCCGCACGCCGTCGGACCGCGGTCCCATCGCCGTCCCCAGCGACGGATCGGCCCGCAACCGGGCCAGGCCCCGTGACGCGTGGGTCTTCACAGTCCCGACCGAGCAGCCGAGGATCTCCGCGACGCGGGCCTCGGACAGGTCCTCGCAGTAGCGCAGCACCACGACGGCCCGCCGCCGGGTGGGCAGGGCGGCCAGCGCCGCCGCGAGTCCCGCCCGGTCCTCCACCGCCGCCAGCTCGCCGGCGGACCCGCCGACCAGCCTGTCGGGCACCGTGGGCATCAGCGTCTCGACCACCCGGCGACCGCGGAACCGTCGCCGATGAGCGTTGACGAGAATTCGCCGCACGTAGGCGTCAGGGGAGTCGCACACACGGACCTTCCGCCAGGCGACGAAGGTACGTGCCAACGCCGTCTGCGCCAGGTCCTCCGCCTCGGCCGCGTCGCCGGTCAGCAGGTACGCCAGCCGCAGCAAGGCCGGCAGCCGGGCGGCGAAATACGCCCGGAACTCATCGTGTCCGTCATCGTCCATCAGCCCTCCTCAACCCTCCAGAGGCCCCCAGGACCCGCTCAGGTTGACCGAGACGGAGCTGACCGACTCGACGCCGCCAATGACGCCGATCATGGCGGCCGCGTTGATCCTGGGCACGACGGCCCGTCCCGATCCGCGTGGGTGAGGCTGGTCGGGCGCGCCGTACGCCGGAAGAGGTTTGACTTCGAGCGCGCTCGAAGTCCTAGCTTCGAGGCATGACCGCGATCGACGAGCTCAGCGAAGACGGTCCTCGGGTGCCGGCCGGGCGTACGTCGGGCTGCCGGGCACCCGGGCCGGGACGGCCCTCCGTCGGCGTCGCCGGGCCGGCGGACAGCGGCCTCACCATCGCGGAGACGGCGACGGTGAGCGGCGTGAGCGCGCACACTCTGCGGTACTACGAGCGGGTGGGCCTCATGCTCGATCGGGTGGCGCGCGCTCCGTCGAGCCATCGCCGCTACGACGACGAGGACCTGCGCTGGATCGCGACGCTCACCGCGCTGCGCCAAACCGGCATGCCGATCCGCCAGATCGCGCGGTACGCGGCGCTTGTACGGGCCGGCCACGGCAACGAGACCGAACGGCTCGAGCTGCTCACCGCCCACAAGGAGCGCGTCACCGAGCGTCTCGATGAGGTTCGCCGCCATCTCACAGCCATCGACACCAAGATTGATATCTATCGGGAGAGGACCAGACGACCGATGCCCCACGACACATTGCGCCAGGTACCGCTCGGTTCCCAGGGACTCCAGGTCAGCGTGCAGGGCCTCGGCTGCATGGGCATGTCCGACTTCTACGGCGCAACCGACGACAACGAATCGATCGCCACCATTCGGCGGGCGCTCGGCCTGGGCGTCACCTTCCTCGACACCGCCGACATGTACGGGCCGTTCACAAACGAGCGACTGGTCGGGCGGGCCATCTCCGGCCGGCGCGACGAGGTGACGCTCGCGACCAAGTTCGGGATCGTCCGTGACCCGGACAATCCCCAGGCCAGGAACATCAACGGCCGGCCGGAGTACGTCCGCTCAGCCTGCGACGCATCCCTGTCCCGCCTCGGGGTCGACCACATCGATCTCTACTACCAGCATCGGGTCGACCCGACTGTGCCGATCGAGGACACCGTTGGCGCCATGGCCGAGCTGGTCACCGCCGGGAAGGTGCGCTACCTCGGCCTCTCCGAAGCATCGCCGGCCACGATCCGCCGGGCGCACGCCGTGCATCCCATCTCCGCACTGCAGACCGAGTACTCGATCTGGTCACGCCACCCCGAAGAGGAGATCCTCCCGACGGTGCGCGAGCTCGGCATCGGCTTCATCGCCTACAGCCCGCTCGGACGGGGGTTCCTCACCGGAACCTTCCGTACCCAGAACGACTTCGAGGCCGGCGACTTCCGCGCCAGCATGCCCCGGATGAACTCCGAGAACCTCGACGCCAACCTCTCGGTCGTCGCCCAGATCGAGGAGATCGCGGCGGCGCGGAACGCGACACCCGCCCAGGTCGCGCTCGCCTGGGTGCACCACCAGGGCGACGACATCGTCCCGATCCCCGGAACGAAACGACGTCGTTACCTGGAGCAGAACGTCGCCGCCGCCGGCCTCTCACTGACTCCGCACGAGTTGGAAATCCTGACGAAGGCCGGCGAGGCTGTGCAGGGCGAGCGCTACCCGGACATGTCCAACGTCAATCTGTGATGTGAGAGGGCATCTGGTGGTCGAAGACCAGCTGGCAGTTCAGCGTGATGGTGCCCGCCTCGATCCGCTTGGCGAGGCGGTGGGCCCGGGCGCCGTTCTGCGTGTAGACGGCGCCGGCCAGACCGTAGGTCGTGTCGTTGGCCAGGGCGATGGCCTCGTCCTCGTCGTCGAACGGCAGGACGGCGACCACCGGCCCGAAGATCTCCTCGCGGTACAGCCGTGCGTCGGTGGAGACGTTGGTGAGCACGGTCGGGTGCACGAAGTATCCCTTGCCTTGTGGGAGTTCGGCAGCGAACCCGGTACCGCCCTGATCACCGAGTTCATGGCCCTGGCCAACCACCGCAAGACCATCCGCGCGGAGATCGCCGAAATCGCCGAGCGATCCCGCGAGGCACAACTGGAGTCGCTCACCCGTAGAGCCGCCGATGAGGATCTCGGCCTCCCCGACGTGCCCCCGATCGCGCTCCTGGTCCTGATGACCATGGTCTCCAGAGGAATCATGATGGAAAATTCCCTGGGAGTGACCCTCGGACATGCGGAAGCCCTGGCGGTCATCGAGAACATTCTCGCCACCGTCGAGAACAGGTCAGACTCGGCCCACATCGACGGCGTCACCGAAACGCGCGCCGCCGGCCTGTGACACGATTCCACCCCTTTCCAACTCGGCACCATGTACTACAGATGAGTGCCAGACCTTCGGAAAACTCGTTCGGCTGGTCCCACCCGATGCTGACGCCCCTTCGTGGCTGTCCTGTCGGGTTGCGCCCTGGAGCGCCTCGTCGAAATGAGGCGTCCACATCGTTCACTCGCCCCCGTTGCTGACGCCGCCGAGTTGTTCGATCCGCTGGGCCGCAGGTCGGTCAGCGCGGCGACGGAGGCGGTGAGTGAGCCGTCCGGCGCACGAGCAGACGGCTCCGAATCCTGTGACGTGACACCGCCCGTCAGCGGCCCCGGTGCCCTGGCGGCTCAGGGCGCGGTGAGTGCTTCGGTGGGTTGGAGGCGGGAGGCGCGGGTGGCGGGGTAGAGCCCGGCGCCCGCGCCG